>JAAGZR010000073.1 GCA_024206155.1 Aliivibrio sp. | reverse complement strand
CGCATCATTGAACGACGGCTAGCGTTGTGCTGGCGACGTCTTTCAGCTTGAGTTGCGCGCTTCTTAGCAGATTTACTATTTGCCAAGGGTCTAACTCCCAAAAACGTAGTTCGGTGACAATTTAAGGTCGGGAAATATGCATTCTTTGAACTTAAATGTCAACTGATTTGTGTAAAAACCAAGCTGAATCAAACAAAAATTTGATGAGAATGGCAAAACACGGTTAAGATGGCGTGCATTCTAACAGCATTTTTTCCAGTTAGTAAGCTCTTTATGGTAATCATCGCCATCTTTATGAGGTTTTTTTGTGAGTAAACGACTTTTACGTTCTGGCTTAATCGTCAGCATCATGACTTTAGTGTCTCGAGTACTCGGTTTAGTCCGTGATGTAGTAGTAGCAAATTTAATGGGAGCGGGCGCAGCAGCAGACGTTTTCTTTTTTGCGAATAAAATTCCTAACTTTCTCCGTCGCCTATTCGCAGAGGGGGCTTTTTCACAAGCGTTTGTGCCCGTATTAACTGAATATCATGCCAGTGGGGATGATAATAAAACCCGTGAATTAATAGCAAAAGCATCGGGTACCCTTGGGGTTCTCGTTACCATTGTTACTTTTTTCGGGATTTTAGGTTCAGGAGCAGTCACTGCTCTGTTCGGCGCTGGGTGGTTTATGGATTGGCTTAATGATGGCCCGAATGCGCCTAAATTTGAACTCGCCAGTTTTCTTTTAAAGATTACCTTTCCTTATCTGTGGTTTATTACTTTCGTAGCACTCTCTGGCGCGATTCTAAATACTCTAGGTAAATTCGCAGTTTCTTCATTTACTCCCGTCTTTTTAAATATTGCTATTATTGCTTGTGCTTATTTTATTTCACCAAATTTAGAACAACCAGAGATCGGCTTAGCGATTGGTGTATTTCTGGGCGGCTTGATTCAATTTTTATTCCAGCTTCCATTTCTTTATAAAGCGAAAATGTTGGTACGCCCGCAATGGGGTTGGAATGATCCCGGTGTAACTAAAATCAGAACCTTAATGATCCCAGCATTATTTGGCGTATCAGTCAGTCAAATTAACTTGTTACTTGATACCTTTATTGCAAGTTTTCTAGCAACAGGTTCAATCAGTTGGTTGTATTATTCTGATCGCTTGTTAGAGTTTCCATTAGGGTTGTTTGGCATTGCAATAGCAACGGTAATATTACCTGCACTATCGAGAAAGCATGTAGATGCCGAAGGTGATGGTTTTTCACAGACCATGGATTGGGGTGTGAGAATGGTGATCTTACTTGGTATCCCTGCGATGTTAGGCTTAATGGTATTAGCAAAGCCGATGCTAATGGTGTTATTTATGCGTGGAGAGTTCTCGCCACATGATGTTAACCAAGCTTCCTTATCATTGCTTGCTTACGCATCAGGATTGCTTAATTTTATGTTAATTAAAGTACTTGCCCCTGGCTATTACGCAAGACAAGATACAAAAACGCCTGTTCGTTACGGTATTATAGCCATGGTGACTAACATGTTCTTTAATGCCATCTTTGCTTACTTTTACGGTTATGTTGGCTTGGCGATGGCTACCGCGTTATCTGCTCTCGTCAATATGACATTACTGTATCGCGGACTGCATTTAGCCAATGTTTATAAGTTATCAAAAGAGACGATATTTTTTGTGCTTAAATTAATGGTTTCAGGCGCAGTCATGGTAAGTATTTTATTGTGGTTAATGCCATCAATGAGCGTTTGGCTAGAGTGGGATTTCATGAAGCGAGTCATAATGCTTTTTTCTTTCATTGGGTTAGGTGCGCTAAGTTACTTGATAACCGCCGTTGTTTTTGGCCTGCGTCCTCGTCATTTACGAGTTTCAGCATAAAGTAAGAATTACGTTGTTCAGTGGTGCGAATGAACACATTAGTATATAATTCGTCAGTTTTTTTAAGCGAATAAATTGATATTGAGATAATGGAATTAATCCGAGGTATTCACAATATTACGCCAGACCATAAAGGCTGCGTAATGACGATAGGTAATTTTGATGGTGTTCATTTAGGACATCAGCAAGTATTACAACAAGTTAAGTCTAAAGCCAAAGCGCTTGGCTTACCGTCTGTCGTCATGACTTTTGAACCTCAACCCATGGAGTTTTTTGCAAAAGAAAAAGCCCCGGCACGATTAACCCGTTTACGAGATAAGTTTGTTCAGCTTAAAAAACTAGAAATAGAACGTTTATTGTGTATTAATTTTAATCAGAAATTTGCAGAACAAACCGCTGATGAGTTTGTCCAGGACTTGTTGGTTAGATCATTGGGTGTTAAATTTCTGGTTGTTGGTGATGATTTTTGCTTTGGTAAACATCGCAAAGGAAATTTCGCCATGCTGCAAGAGGCCGGGAAAAAGTACGGTTTTGAAGTGGTAAATACACAAAGTTTTTGTTTAGAAAAACAAAGAGTAAGCAGTACGGCTATCCGTCATGCTCTCGCAAATGATAACTTAGGTGATGTCGCCACTATGTTAGGGCGACATTACAGTATTACAGGCCGTGTCTCTCATGGCCGAAAGTTGGGGAGAACCATTGGTTTTCCTACAGCAAATATTCCATTAAAGCGTTGTGTTTCACCTGTGTCTGGCGTTTATGTTGTTCGAGCTAAAGACAAGAGTGGGAAACAATTAGGCGGTGTTGCTAATATTGGTAATCGCCCAACGGTGAATGGCGTTCGTCAGCAGCTAGAAGTACATTTTTTTGATTATCAAGCCAATTTATATGGCCAGCAATTGAATGTAGAATTACTTTGTAAGTTGCGTGATGAGCAAAAATTTGAGTCATTTGACGCATTAAAACAACAAATAGAATTAGATTCTCAGGCAGCACGGGTGTGGCTGTCTGAAAATAGATAACATTTCATTTCGCCCAAGTAACGGAATTAAGAATCAATGAGTGACTATAAAGATACCTTGAACCTGCCTGAAACAGGATTCCCAATGCGTGGTAACTTGGCTAATCGTGAGCCAGAAATGCTTAAGCGTTGGTACGATGAAGATCTTTACGGTGAAATCCGTAAAGCGAAAAAAGGTAAGAAATCGTTCGTATTACACGACGGTCCTCCTTATGCAAATGGTGACATTCATATTGGTCACGCACTAAACAAGATTCTTAAAGACATTATTATTAAGTCGAAAACACTTTCAGGTTTCGATGCTCCATACATTCCAGGTTGGGACTGCCACGGCCTACCTATTGAATTGATGGTAGAAAAGAAAAAAGGTAAGCCAGGTCAAAAGATCTCTGCTGCTGAGTTCCGTGAAGAATGTCGTAAATACGCGGCAGGTCAAGTTGAAGGTCAAAAAGAGAGCTTCAAACGTTTAGGCATCATGGGCGAGTGGGATAAACCATACCGCACTATGGATTTTGGTACTGAAGCAAATATCATCCGTTCATTGGGTAAAATTGCTGACCAAGGTCACCTACTTAAAGGTTTTAAACCTGTTCACTGGTGTACAGATTGTGGTTCAGCACTTGCTGAAGCTGAAGTTGAATACCAAGATAAAGTATCTCCATCTATTGATGTGCGCTTTATTGCAGCAGACGAAGCGGCAACATTAGCAAAATTCAGCACGCCTGAAGGCCATCAAGGCGAAGGTGAAGTATCAGTTGTAATCTGGACAACTACGCCTTGGACTCTTCCTGCTAACCGTGCTGTCGCATTGAATGCTGATCTTGAGTATGTATTAGTTCAAGTTGAAGCTCATGGTGAGCAAAAAGCACAGCGCCTAATTCTTGCATCTGAGCTAGCTAAATCGGTAATGGATCGTGCGGGTATCGAACATTACCATAATCTAGGTTTTGCGAAAGGGTCTGATTTAGAACTTCTTCAATTTAACCACCCATTCTATGACTTTACAGTTCCGGCTATTTTAGGCGAGCACGTAACAACCGATTCAGGTACAGGTATCGTTCATACCGCTCCTGGTCACGGCCAAGAAGATTTCGTGGTTGGTAAGAAATACCATCTAGAAATTGCAAACCCAGTAGGGTCAAATGGGGTATACCTACCTGATACTGAGCTGTTTGCAGGTCAACATGTATTCAAAGCGAACGATTCAGTTCTTGAAGTACTAAAAGAAAAAGGTGCATTACTGCATCACCATGCGTACGAGCACAGTTACCCACATTGCTGGAGACACAAAACACCAATCATCTTCCGTGCAACACCGCAATGGTTCATCTCAATGGATCAAGCAGGTCTTCGTGCAAAAGCGTTAGAAGAAGTGAAGAGCGTTGAGTGGATGCCTGAATGGGGTCAAAACCGTATCGAAGGTATGATCGAAGGTCGTCCTGAGTGGTGTATTTCTCGTCAACGTACTTGGGGTGTGCCAATTGCTTTATTCGTTCATAAAGAAACGTCTGAATTACACCCTAATTCACTAGAGCTAATTGAAAAAGTAGCTAAGCTAGTTGAAGAAAAAGGCATTCAAGCATGGTGGGATGTAGATGCCGCTGAGTTAATGGGTGAAGACGATGCCGCTAAATACGAAAAAGTATTAGATACTTTAGATGTATGGTTTGACTCTGGTGTTACTCACTTCTCTGTAGTTGATTCTCGTGAAGAGTATGACTTCCCACAAGAAGAGAGAACACACAGCGCAGATCTTTACCTAGAAGGTTCAGATCAACACCGTGGTTGGTTCCAATCTTCATTGATCTCATCAGTAGCTATGAAAGGTAAAGCACCTTACCGCCAAGTACTCACACATGGTTTCGTGGTTGATGGTAACGGCCGTAAGATGTCTAAATCTATCGGTAACGTTGTTGCTCCTAAAGACGTAACAAACAAACTAGGCGCAGATATTCTTCGTCTATGGGTTGCTTCTACTGATTACACTAATGAAGTTGCGGTTTCTGATGAAATTCTAAAACGTTCAGCTGACGCATACCGTCGTATTCGTAATACAGCTCGTTTCTTCTTAGCGAACCTAAGCGGCTTTAATCCAGAAACAGATATCGTTCCTGCTGAAGAAATGGTTGCTCTTGATCGTTGGGCTGTTGGTCGTGCATTTGCTGCACAACAAGAAATCATCAAATCTTACGATGAATACAACCTGCATGAAGTAACTCAGCGTTTGATGCACTTCTGTTCAATTGAAATGGGTTCTTTCTACCTAGATGTAATTAAAGATCGCCAATACACAGCTAAGAAGGGCGGTCACGCTCAACGTAGTTGTCAAACTGCACTTTACTACATTGTAGAAGCACTAGTTCGTTGGATGGCACCAATCATGTCATTCACAGCAGATGAAATCTGGAATGAAATGCCAGGTGAGCGTGAGAAATTTGTATTTACCGGTGAGTGGTACCAAGGTCTATTTGATCTTGCTGAAGGTGAAGAGTTTAACAATGAGTTCTGGACTGACATCCAAGCAGTTCGTGCTTCTGTAAACAAATTACTTGAAGCCGCTCGTGGTGAGAAAGTTATCGGTGGTGCACTTCAAGCTGAAGTAACGCTATACGCTGATGACGCATTGATTGCTAAAATCAATAAATTAGAAGATGAACTGCGTTTTGTTCTTCTAACATCAAGCGCAACTGTTAAGCCACTTAGCGAAAAAACAGAATCAGCAAAAGCGACAGAGCTTGAAGGTCTGTTTGTAGATGTTGCAGCATCTGAAGCGGCGAAATGTGAGCGTTGTTGGCACCATGTTGCTGATGTAGGTACAATTGAAGGCCACGAAGAAGTATGTGGTCGTTGTGTATCTAACATTGACGGCGAAGGCGAAGAGCGTAAATTTGCATAATGACTAGCGATAATAAGACATTACCGCTGCTTAAAGAATCAGGACTCCGCTGGCTATGGCTAGCGGGGATCATCTTTATGGCAGACATCAGCATCAAGTTATTTGTGATGAAGGAAATGGGTTACGGTTGGGCAAATCGCATTGAAGTGTTGCCTTTCTTTAACTTCCTTTATGTTCATAACTATGGTGCAGCATTCAGTTTTTTAAGTGATCAAGCTGGTTGGCAACGCTGGTTATTTACTGGCATTGCAGTTGCTGTGTGTAGCTTGTTAGGCTATTGGATGCGAAAAGCCCCACAAACTGACAAACTAAATAACATTGCTTATGCACTGATTATTGGTGGTGCCATTGGTAATGTGTTTGATCGTTTAGTTCATGGTTTTGTTGTTGATTACCTTGATTTTTTCTGGGGTAACTACCATTGGCCGGCATTTAACTTAGCAGACGCCGCCATTTGTATTGGAGCGGGACTGATCATCTTAGACGGTTTTCGCTCTGGTAAAAAAGAGCAATAAGGCTAATTAGATATAATAAATTGAACGCTGCCCGAGAAGTCGAGTGGCGTTTTTTTTCAAGGAAAGATAATAATGAAAATAGAAAATAACAGTGAAGTTACTCTACATTTCACCATAAAATTAAAAGATGGATCTGTTGCGGATAGTACACACAGTTCGGGTAAACCGGCTAAATTCACTATGGGGGATGGCAGCCTTAGTGATAATTTTGAAAAATGTTTATTAGGATTAGAGTCAGAACAATCAAAAAGTATTGAGCTTAATGCTGAAGATGCTTTTGGCCTTCCAAACCCAGATAATATCCACCATATGGATAGAAATCGTTTTGTAGGTGATGCGGCAGCTGAAGTGGGAACTATTATGGCCTTTAGTGGCCCTGATGGAATGGATATTCCAGGAATAATCACAGAGATTGCTGGCGATTCTGTTACTGTGGATTTTAATCACCCATTAGCTGGTCAAGATGTTATCTTTGACGTAGAGATTGTAGCGGTTGGTTAATCCAACACAATAAAGAGATAAAAAATGAAAATAGTATTAGCAAACCCTCGTGGATTTTGTGCCGGTGTTGATCGTGCCATTAGCATTGTTGAACGTGCACTTGAATTGTATGAAACCCCAATTTATGTTCGTCATGAAGTGGTTCATAATCGTTTTGTTGTTGAGGGTTTAAAGCAGCGCGGTGCTATTTTTGTTGAAGAGTTAAGTGAAGTGCCAGACGACAATATCGTAATCTTTTCGGCTCATGGCGTTTCTCAGGCTGTACGTAAAGAAGCAAAAGAGCGCGCATTAACTGTATTTGATGCAACGTGCCCACTAGTAACAAAAGTACATATGGAAGTGGCTCGAGCAAGTAAGAAGAATATTGAAGTCGTATTGATTGGTCACGCGGGTCATCCTGAAGTGGAAGGTACTATGGGGCAATATGCCAATGAGACAGGTGGTATGTATTTGGTTGAAACCCCAAGTGATGTCATTAATCTTACGGTTAATGATCCAAGTAACTTGCACTATGTTAGTCAAACAACCTTGTCTGTGGATGAAACCGCTGATGTGATTGATGAGTTACGTCGAGTATTTCCTGAGATCCAAGGCCCTCGTAAAGATGATATTTGTTACGCAACTCAAAACCGTCAGGATGCAGTACGTGACATGGCAAGTCAGGTTGATGTAATGATTGTCGTTGGTTCAAAAAACTCCTCAAACTCAAATCGTTTACGTGAATTATCAGAAAAACTAGGTACAGCAAGTTATTTAATTGATTGTCCTGAAGACTTAAAAGAAGAGTGGTTAACCAATCAAGCTAAAGTTGGTGTAACTGCCGGAGCTTCAGCACCAGAAGAACTTGTTAACCAAATCATTGAACAAGTAAAAGCGTTTGGTGGTACGACGGTTGAAGAGCTAACTGGTCGTGAAGAAAATATGTTCTTTGAAGTGCCAAAAGAATTACAAATTAAAACTGTGTCTTAATACTTCACGTGCTGTGAATCAAAATTTGAGATAGAGTGCAAGGAAGCGAATTTAAAGGAGTAAAAATAAGAATGGTAAGAATAGCAATTGCAGGCGCAGCAGGGAGAATGGGCCGTAACTTAATTAAAGCAGTGAATGGCTCTCAGTTTGCCGTTCTTGCAGCAGCAAGTGAACATCCAGAATCAAGCTTAATTGGTGTTGATGTTGGAGAGATGGCTGGATTAGGAAAATTAAGCCTTCCTATTGTGGATGATTTAGCAAAAGTGGTTGATGATTTTGATGTGATTATTGATTTTACACTTCCAATTTCAACCCTTAAAAATATCGAACTTTGTCAAGAGCACAAAAAAGGCATTGTTATCGGTACAACCGGCTTTAGCGAGCCAGGTAAAGCGCTTATCGATCAAGCTTCAAAAGACATTCCTATCGTAATGGCTCCTAATTACAGTGTCGGTGTGAACCTCGTATTTAAGTTGTTAGAAAAAGCAGCAAAAGTGATGGGAGAATACTGTGATATTGAAATTGTAGAAGCTCACCACCGTTATAAAGTCGACGCACCCTCAGGTACAGCCATTGGTATGGGGGAAGCTATTGCAGGTGCTATGGGTAATAAACTTGAAGATGTTGCTGTGTATGCCCGTGAAGGTATTACTGGTGAAAGAAGCAAAGATGAGATTGGATTTGCAACGATTCGGGCCGGAGATATTGTAGGCGAACATACGGCTATGTTTGCTGATATTGGTGAGCGTGTTGAAATAACGCATAAAGCAACGGACAGAATGACGTTTGCAAATGGTGCGGTGAGAGCCTCCCATTGGCTGCATAAGAAGTCTCCTGGTTTCTATACCATGCACGATGTTTTAGAGCTAGATCAGCTATAACGATTATATATTAAGCCCAAATCATAATTGATTTGGGCTTTTTTTTGACTGAACTAAACTAAATGCAATTTAATCACTGTTTATTCACGGATGATGCACTGTATTACTAGAGTTATCGGTAGTGTGTAAATTTTTTGTTTGCTATTCGTTGCTTTATTTATAGCTTAATTTTATTGTTTTTTTGATGCTTATTGAGTTATTTTTATCTCAAGTGTTAGTTTTTGTGTGTTTTGTGTGTTGTTTAACGTTTGCTTTGTTTTTATAAGTAATTTTAAATGATGAAAAAATATTGAATATAAATAATTTTAATTTCGTAGTAATTTTTCATCATTTTGATCTAGATAAATACCTTTTTTACTGTAAAAACAGGTTTTTTGTAATGAGTTGTGTGAAAAAGTTATTTATCTTGGTGTTTTTTATTGACACTTATCCCATATATATCTAAAATTTCGCCAATTTGTCAAAATTCGAGCTTTTAGTTTGTGTTTTGGGTTTCAAAAAAACAGTTTTGCAATTATATTGATTAAAACTGAATACTTATTATGTTTGGAGGTTGTCTTGAGTAAATCAGCGCTGTTAGTCCTAGAAGATGGGACAGTGTTCCGCGGTCAATCGATTGGAGCAGATGGCTCGGCCGTTGGTGAAGTCGTTTTTAATACCTCGATGACGGGGTACCAAGAAATTCTCACTGATCCTTCCTATTCTCAACAAATCGTTACTCTTACTTATCCCCACATTGGTAATACCGGAATCAATTCCGAAGATGAAGAATCCTCTTCTATTCATGCTCAAGGCCTTGTAATTCGCGATCTCCCTCTCTTAGCTTCAAACTTCCGCAGTGAACAAACTCTTTCTGAATATCTTAAATCTCAAAATATCGTCGGCATTGCTGATATCGATACTCGTAAATTAACTCGAATCTTACGTGAGAAAGGTGCTCAAAACGGTTGTATTGTAGCGGGCAATAATTTAGATGAAGCATTTGCGCTTGCCCAAGCAAAAGAGTTCCCAGGTCTTAAAGGAATGGATTTAGCAAAAGACGTAACGACTTCAGAAGCTTATCAATGGAAACAAGGTTCTTGGACTTTAACTGGCGGTTTGCCAGAAGAAAAAGTGGACAGTGAATTACCATTCCATGTTGTTGCTTACGATTTCGGCGCTAAACGTAATATCCTACGTATGTTAGTAGACCGCGGTTGTCGCCTAACGGTTGTTCCTGCACAAACTTCAGCAGAAGAAGTGTTAGCAATGAATCCAGATGGTGTATTCCTATCAAATGGTCCTGGTGACCCAGCACCATGTACTTACGCGATTGAAGCAACGAAAGTATTCTTAGAAAAAGGATTACCAATCTTTGGTATCTGTCTTGGTCATCAGATTCTTGCTTTAGCATCAGGCGCTCAAACCGTAAAAATGAAGTTTGGTCACCATGGTGCAAACCATCCAGTTAAAGACTTGGATCGTGATGTGGTTATGATAACTGCACAGAATCACGGTTTTGCTGCGGATGAAGAAACACTTCCTGCGAACTTGCGTGCAACGCACAAATCACTGTTTGATGGTACGTTGCAAGGAATTCATCGTACAGATAAGCCTGCATTTAGCTTTCAAGGTCACCCTGAAGCAAGCCCAGGTCCACACGATGCTGCGCCATTGTTTGACCATTTCATTGAACTGATTCAGCAGTCTATTTCAGACAAGACAAATAAAGCTTAATTCGGAGTAGTAATAAGATGCCAAAACGTACTGATATTAAAAGCGTTCTAATTCTAGGTGCAGGCCCAATCGTAATCGGCCAAGCATGTGAATTTGACTACTCTGGTGCACAAGCGTGTAAAGCACTTCGTGAAGAAGGCTACCGCGTTATCCTTGTGAACTCTAACCCTGCAACAATCATGACTGACCCAGACATGGCTGATGCAACGTACATTGAACCTATCCATTGGGAAGTGGTTCGTAACATCATCGAAAAAGAGCGTCCAGATGCAGTTCTACCTACCATGGGTGGCCAAACGGCATTGAACTGTGCGCTTGATCTAGAAAAACACGGCGTGCTTGCTGAATTCGGTGTTGAGATGATTGGTGCAACGGCTGATGCCATTGATAAAGCAGAAGACCGTTCACGTTTCGATAAAGCAATGAAGTCGATTGGTCTTGAGTGTCCAACGGCTGATACTGCAAAAACAATGGAAGAAGCTTACAAAGTCCTAGAGATGGTAGGCTTCCCTTGTATCATTCGTCCATCATTTACGATGGGTGGAACCGGCGGTGGTATCGCTTATAATAAAGAAGAGTTTGAAGAAATTTGTCGTCGTGGTTTGGACCTATCTCCAACCAACGAGCTTCTAATCGATGAATCATTAATCGGTTGGAAAGAGTATGAGATGGAAGTGGTTCGTGATAAGAACGACAACTGTATCATCGTATGTGCGATTGAAAACTTTGATGCAATGGGCATTCATACGGGTGACTCTATCACCGTAGCTCCAGCGCAAACTTTAACTGATAAAGAATACCAATTAATGCGTAATGCTTCTCTAGCAGTACTGCGTGAGATTGGTGTTGAAACGGGTGGTTCAAACGTACAGTTTGGTATTAATCCGAAAGATGGCCGTATGGTTATCATCGAGATGAACCCACGTGTATCTCGTTCATCAGCACTTGCGTCTAAAGCAACGGGTTTCCCTATTGCAAAAATCGCAGCGAAATTGGCTATTGGTTTTACGCTTGACGAGCTAATGAATGACATTACAGGTGGCGCAACACCAGCATCATTTGAACCTACAATTGATTACGTTGTTACTAAGATCCCTCGTTTTAACTTCGAAAAATTCGCAGGTGCTAACGACCGTCTTACAACACAGATGAAATCGGTTGGGGAAGTAATGGCTATCGGCCGTAACCAACAAGAATCGCTACAAAAAGCACTGCGAGGCCTAGAAGTTGGCGCGACAGGCTTTGATGAAATGGTTGATCTTGATGCGCCTGATGCATTAACTAAAATTCGTCATGAATTAAAAGATGCCGGTGCTGAACGTATCTGGTACATCGCCGATGCATTCCGTGCTGGTATGTCAGTTGATGGCGTATTTAACTTAACAAATGTTGACCGTTGGTTCCTAGTTCAAATTGAAGATCTAGTGAAGATGGAAGCAGAAGTTAAAGCGGGCGGCTTCGCTAGCTTAAATGCAGACATGTTACGTAAACTAAAACGTAAAGGTTTTGCTGATGCGCGTCTTTCTAAACTATTAGGCGTTGGTGAGAGTGAAATTCGTCGCTTGCGTGACCAGCATGATATCCATCCTGTATACAAGCGCGTAGATACGTGCGCTGCTGAGTTCTCATCAGACACGGCTTACATGTACTCATCTTACGATGAAGAGTGTGAAGCAAACCCAACAGATAAAGATAAGATCATGATTTTAGGCGGCGGTCCAAACCGTATTGGTCAAGGTATTGAGTTTGATTACTGCTGTGTACACGCATCATTAGCACTTCGTGAAGATGGCTACGAAACTATCATGGTTAACTGTAATCCTGAGACGGTTTCTACTGATTACGATACGTCTGACCGTCTATACTTCGAACCAGTAACTCTGGAAGATGTACTAGCTATTGCTCGTGTGGAAAAACCAAAGGGCGTTATCGTTCAGTACGGTGGTCAAACACCACTTAAACTGGCCCGTGCTCTTGAAGCTGCTGGCGTTCCAATTATTGGTACAAGCCCAGACGCTATCGACCGTGCAGAAGACCGTGAGCGTTTCCAAGTTGCTGTAGACCGTCTAGGCCTTCTACAACCAGAAAACGCAACCGTAACTACAATGGAACAAGCAATTGAGAAATCAAAAGAAATTGGTTTCCCATTAGTTGTTCGTCCTTCTTATGTTCTTGGTGGTCGTGCGATGGAAATCGTATACGATGAGCAAGACTTACGTCGTTACTTCAATGAAGCGGTTAGCGTTTCAAATGAATCTCCAGTACTTCTTGATAGCTTCCTAGATGATGCAATCGAAGTTGATGTAGATGCAATCTGTGACGGTGAGCAAGTGGTTATCGCTGGTATCATGGAGCATATCGAACAAGCGGGTGTTCACTCAGGTGACTCAGCGTGTTCTCTTCCTGCTTATACGTTAAGCGAAGAAATCCAAGATGTGATGCGTGATCAAGTACGTAAACTAGCATTCGAGCTAGGTGTACGTGGCTTAATGAATACACAGTTTGCCGTTAAAGATAATAACGTATATTTAATCGAAGTTAACCCTCGTGCTGCTCGTACGGTTCCATTCGTATCTAAAGCAACAGGTGCGCCAATTGCGAAGATTGCTGCACGAGTAATGGCGGGTCAATCGTTAGAGTCTCAAGGCTTTACGAAAGAGATTATTCCACCATACTTCTCTGTTAAAGAGGTGGTTTTACCGTTTAACAAATTCCCTGGTGTTGACCCACTGTTAGGCCCTGAAATGCGCTCAACCGGTGAAGTGATGGGTGTTGGTGCAACGTTTGCTGAAGCATTTGCAAAAGCAGAATTAGGTTGTAGCAAAGAGTACCCAGAAGGTGGTCGAGCATTGCTTTCTGTTCGTGAAGGCGATAAGAAACGTGTTGTAGATTTAGCAAAACACCTTGTTAAATTGGGTTACCAACTGGATGCGACTCACGGTACCGCGGTTATTCTTGGTGAAGCGGGTATTAACCCTCGTCTAGTGAACAAGGTACACGAAGGTCGCCCTCACATTCTTGACCGTATTAAGAATGGTGAATATACCTACATTGTAAATACTGCAGCAGGTCGTCAAGCGATTGAAGATTCTAAAGTATTACGTCGTGGTGCATTGGCTGAAAAAGTGAACTACACAACAACGCTAAATGCTGCATTTGCTAGTTGTTTAGCGCATGAAGCGGATGACCGTAAGACGGTTAATTCGGTTCAAGAGCTTCACGCAAAAGTGGCTGCTAAATACGCTTAATTACAACGTTAATTAGGAAGTATATTAGCTAACTAATAATAAAAAACCCGAAGAATTAGAGTTCTTCGGGATTTTTTTATTTATACTTTCTAGTTAATTTCAATGCAATCAATTGAAGAAATGAAATCCTAATCTTTGGAGAGTTCAATTAACTCTTGGTAAAAGCTTTTCTCAAAGGTATCAATAGGACGTTCAACCGGTGTCGCTCCTTTCTTTGCTGCGACAGGATGATAATCTGCAACAAACTGCACAAACAGTAGAGGTGCTTGATTCTCTAAACCCACAAACCCTGCCATATTATAACTACCAAACAGTGAACCACTTTTCGATTTCATGCTTCCTTTAATTGGCTCTTTACGCATGCTGTTACGATACTTTAAGGTGCCATCAATGCCTGATGTTGGTAATAGCTCAATCAACCCTAATTCTTTATCGTATTTATAGAGATATTGCAGGATTGATTTCATCTGATTTGCGGTCATACGGTTATTACGAGACAAACCAGAGCCATCAACCAGTACCGCGTTGCTTAAATCAATATTCGTTTGTTTTAGTAAGATATCTTTAATTGCTGCAGTGCCATTGGTGAAGCTACCCGGTTGCTGATAGTTTAAATGGCCTAACATCTTAGTTAAGTTATCGGCGTAATGGTTATCAGATTTTTTAAGCATATGATCCAACAATGCCATTAATGGCTTAGATTTATGCTGAGCTAATACGTTCGATGGTTGAGGTTCTTCTTGAGGTTTACCAAAACGCACTTCACCATTAAGTGTAATATTGTGCTCATTTAAAATTTTAAGCACAGTTTGTTCAGTGAAATCTTGCGTGTCTTGTACTGCAAATTTTAAAGGAAGAGGTTTGATACGATTAATCAAGCAGCCATTTAACTCATAATGGTTACCTTGAGTGGTTAACTCTAGATCGCAGAAGGTCGATTCTTGTTCTTCTTTGCTCACACTTTTAGCGTAGCTAGAAAAAGAGATAGGTTGATGAATAGGAACAAAGACTCTGGTACTTCCATCATCATGAGTGGTGATAGACGCTTGCACGCAGTTTTCATCGATGCTCAGCGCACTTGAAGGTGCGCTATAACATACGCCTAGAATATCCCATGGCCAACCTACCGCTCGCTCATAACCGGTGAAAATGGTGCCATCGATCCATAAGTTGCCCTCAATGGTTCTGATATCACTTTCATCAAATAAAGAAGAGAGCTGCTTACGTGATAGAGACGGGTCACCTGTGAAAGTCAGTACGATGTCTTTATCGGCTTTATATAAAGAGGTTTCAAAAGTGAACTCTTTTCCTAGTGCTAATCGAGCTGCCAATGCGGTGGCAATTTTTAAGGTACTCGCTGGTGGCAACAGTTCATCTTGCTTTTGTTGATATTCAATATCCTTTGAACTGAGGTTTTCGACGACTATTGCAGTTCGACTTCCCGCTGGGAGTATAGTAAGGGGGTGTTGAATACTAGCAAAGCTTGAGCTTGAGCTTGAGCTTGAGCATGAGAATATGGCAAGGCCTAGCAGAGTAAAACGAGAAAAAGACATGATGCACTCATATAAAGATAATTGAGAGTATATTAGCGCTTGCAGCGAATGATGTGTAATGAATAAGAAAAAATTAATGGAATATCACAAAGAAAAAACGCCCACCGAGGTGAGCGCTTTAGTTAAGTAAGAGCTAAGACTGATTAGAAGTCGTAACGCATACCTAGAGCTAGTTCATTTTCTGCGTCTACATCAGAAGCACGAGTAGTTGAAGGATCTAATGTACCAAGCTTATCGCCTTTGCTGATTAGGTTAAAGTTATAAGAGATGTACGTACGGAAGTTAGCATTAAAGAAGTACGTTGCGTCTACAGCAAAGTTGTTTGCTGAGGTTTCTTTGTTTGTTTCTGCGTTGTTATACGTAGAAGTAAATACTGTTTTACCCATAGTGTATGCAACAGCAGCTTCATAACCTGTGTAATCACCATGTTTCTTAGCTAGCTCACCGTTTGTGAAAAGACCTGCGAAATATAGGTCACCCATAGTGTAAGAACCAGAAAACATCATTTCATTTTGATCTGCTTGGTCTGCGTAACCACCACCCAGTTTGAAGCCTGAGTCACCAAATGCATAGATACCAGACAGCGCATAACCATCTTCACCGTTGTTGTCATATTTACCTTGTGGTGTAACAGTACGATCTGCAAAGCGGTAATTCGCTTCTACAGAAAGATCGCCAAAGGTACCTTTATAGGCCAAATTGTTATTAGGACGATCAGCAGCATTAATTGTATCTGAAGCAGTGCTGCCTGCATATGCCATGATATCAGTAAAGTCTGTGATAACGACAAGTGCTCCGTCGTTTTTACCGTAAGTGACTTCACCAAAGTTACCGCCGATTCCAGCATATGCATAACGGTTATCAAGATTTGAACCACCATCAGTGTCAACATTGACATTTTCAGCAGTAGTGAATTCACCTTCCCAGAAACCTACACCGTATAGACCGTCAGTAATTTGAGTCGTGCCTTTAACGTTTAGACGTACACGAGTTTTATCAGCAACGTCACCATCTTTCACTGATAGACGAGCTTCTGCACGGCCGCCCATTTCTAGAGTTTGGTCTGCGCCTTTGTAGATTTCTGCTGCATTTACTGCACCAGATGATGTAATTGCTGCTACTGCTAGAGCTAATACTGATTTGTTCATCATTATTCTAATTCCTATAAGGGTGGAGGAGATTATGTCCATTTTAAATGAAGTCAGTAATAGATAGCTTCTTATGTTTAAGAATAATTATCACTTACTTCACTGTTTCAATAGGTTTATTTTCAGGGTTAACGCGATAAAAAGGTTAGTAAAACAATCTAAAAACTGCAATTGAACACTGTTTTTTATTATTTTTTTGTGATTTAGATCGTTATTTTTCAGTTGGTTATCGTTTTTGGAAAAGGTTTGTGTAAAAAGTAAACTATAGGATGATTTATGTTTTTTTTAGTTTTACCTATAAAAATAACGTGATAGCGATCTCAATTATAATTTCATCTGGCCTTGTTTTTGTACTTGTTTTGTTATTTGAGACGAACTTCTTATTGATGTTACTGTCGAGGTAAAAACAAATCTTAGAAAACAAACAACAGAATAGGTGATAAAAGCCATTTCTTTGTTTACACTAGAGGAAATTAAATTTAGACAGAAACACTGAGGATAAATAACTTATTGGTGAAGGTTCACCGGTAAAGTTATCTTTGGTGGGATTTTTATTTGCTGAATTTGTAATTTCAGCTTTAGAGGTAGAAAATATGGATAAGGTACCAATGACGGTACGTGGCGAGAAGCTACTGCGTGATGAACTAGAAGTATTATTAAAACGTCGCCCTTTGATTTCAAAAGCGATTGGTGAAGCTCGTGAGCTTGGGGATTTAAAAGAAAATGCTGAATATCACGCTGCTCGTGAAGAACAAGGTATTTGTGAAGCGCAAATCCGTGATATCGAATATAAGTTGTCGCTAGCACAAGTGATTGACGTAACAAAAATGACTAACACAGGTAAGGTTATTTTTGGTACTACCGTAACGCTTATCGATGTAAATACTGATGATGAAGTGAAGTACCAGATTGTTGCTGATGATGAAGCGAACATTAAAGAAGGTCGAATTTCAGTAAATTCTCCAATTGCTCGTGGTCTTATTGGCAAAATGGCTGGGGATGAAGTAAATATTCAAACGCCTGGTGGCACAAAAGAATTTGAAATCGAAGCAGTTGACTATATTTAAGAGTTACTGTTATAGATAATATAAAGGCCGCGTAGCTATCTTCAATAAGAAAACTAGGACGGCCTTTTTAATTTCTTACAACATTGATGTAGAAATTATTTTCTAGGGATCTCGATTTTACGAGCTTCGCTAGCGCGGAATAGAACAAGTGTCTTACCGATAACTTGTACTTTTTCAGCTTCAGTTTCACGAATGATTGCATCAACAATCAATTGCTTAGTGTCACGATCTTCAGAAGCGATTTTAACTTTGATTAGCTCGTGGTGGTTAAGCGCAATCTCAATTTCAGCTACTACAGCTTCAGTAAGACCATTTGAACCCATCATTACAACGGGTTTTAAATTGTGAGCAAGGCCTTTAAGGTGTTGCTTCTGTTTTGTGCTTAGGTTCATATATACCCGATTTTTTCTATATTAAGGGTTGAAAACAGCCTATTCTAACGCCATCTATTCCGGAAGACTATTTTTTGTTTCAGTCTTCTAATTTAAATTAAGTATTTTTAGGTAATGCATGAGTAAGAATAAACTTTCAGCAAGCTCTGGCCGCTGGTTAAAAGAACACTTTGATGATAAATACGTTCTTGAAGCGCAAAAAAGAGGCTATCGTTCTCGTGCTATTTTTAAGATTGAAGAAATTCAAAATAAAGACAAGCTATTAAAACCAGGCATGACAGTGGTTGACCTTGGTGCTGCTCCTGGTGGGTGGTCACAATACGCGGTTGAGCAAGTAGGTGATTCTGGTCAAGTGATTGCGTGTGATATTTTGGCAATGGATTCAATCGCTGGCGTAAGCTTTTTGCAGGGGGACTTTAGGGAAGAAGCAGTACTAGACGCATTGCTTGAACGCATACAACCAGATATGGTAGATGTAGTAATGTCAGATATGGCTCCAAATATGAGCGGCAACCTAGCTGTTGACCAACCAAGAGCAATGTATCTTGTTGAGTTAGCATTAGACATGTGCCGTCAAGTATTGGCTCCAAATGGCAGTTTTACAGTAAAAGTGTTTCAAGGCGAAGGCTTTGATCAGTACTTACAAGAAGTACGTAATATGTTCAAGGTCGTTAAGATTAGAAAACCAGATTCATCACGTGCACGTTCTCGTGAAGTGTATATTGTAGCCACTGGTTACAAAGGGTAAGTTTTACGTTGTAGCTACAGGATATAAACTGTAGTACTCTATCTTTCATCTATTTAGTTAACGCGGGGTTAACACCTTGAGTGACATGGCAAAAAATCTAATATTATGGCTGGTTATTGCTGTCGTTTTGATGTCAGTATTCCAAAGCTTTGGGCCGAGTGATAGCTCTGGTCGTTCGATGGACTATACTACTTTTGTTAAAGAAGTTGGTAATGGTCAGATACAAGAAGCAACTTTTAATAATCGTGAAATAAAGGTAATGAAGCGTGACGGTACTCGTTATGTTACTTACATGCCTGTATTCCAAGATCCTAAATTGCTTGATGATCTTATTAACCAAAACGTAATCGTTAAGGGCACACCACCAGAAAAGCAGAGCTTACTTGAGTCTATCTTTATTTCGTGGTTCCCAATGATTCTTCTTATTGGTGTTTGGATCTTCTTTATGCGTCAGATGCAAGGCGGCGGTGGCAAAGGGGCAATGTCCTTTGGTAAAAGCAAAGCTAAGATGATGACTGAAGAGCAGATCAAAACAACTTTTGATGATGTTGCGGGTTGTGATGAAGCAAAAGAAGACGTTAAAGAACTGGTTGATTACTTACGTGAACCAAGTCGTTTCCAAAAGCTAGGTGGTAAAATCCCAACGGGTGTTCTATTGGTTGGTCCCCCTGGTACTGGTAAAACACTAATTGCAAAAGCGATTGCTGGTGAAGCGAAAGTACCGTTCTTTTCAATTTCTGGTTCTGACTTTGTTGAAATGTTTGTTGGTGTTGGTGCATCTCGTGTGCGTGACATGTTTGAACAAGCGAAAAAGTCATCTCCTTGTATTATCTTTATCGATGAAATCGATGCTGTAGGCCGCCAGCGTGGCGCAGGTGTTGGTGGTGGTAATGATGAGCGTGAGCAAACATTGAACCAAATGCTTGTAGAGATGGATGGTTTTGAAGGTAACGAAGGCATTATTGTTGTTGCTGCAACTAACCGTCCTGATGTTCTAGATGCTGCACTACTTCGTCCTGGCCGTTTTGACCGTCAAGTTGTTGTAGGTCTACCTGATATCCGTGGTCGTGAGCAAATACTTCAAGTTCATATGCGTAAAGTGCCTTTAGGTTCTGGCGTTGAACCATCGTTGATTGCTCGTGGTACTCCTGGGTTCTCAGGTGCTGATCTAGCGAACTTAGTGAACGAAGCGGCATTGTTTGCTGCTCGTGGTAATAAGCGTGTTGTTTCAATGGTTGAGTTCGAATTAGCCAAAGATAAAATCATGATGGGCGCAGAGCGTAAATCAATGGTTATGTCAGAAGAAACAAAAGAATCAACAGCATATCATGAAGCAGGTCACGCGATTGTTGGTCGTTTAGTTCCTGAGCATGATCCAGTGTACAAAGTATCTATCATTCCGCGTGGTCGTGCGTT
>JAAGZR010000072.1 GCA_024206155.1 Aliivibrio sp. | reverse complement strand
TTTAAGTCCTCTACCATTGTTGCAATATTCTCTGATTGGGTTGGTGCAATAAAGTCAGACAAAACCACTAAATCTGCGTTTTTATATTTATCACCATGCATCAATTCAATAGATTGCTCTAATACAGGCTCTAAATCTGTCCCTCCATGGAATTTGTACGATAAAAAGTCAGCAACTTCTCTTAAGCCATCTTGCTTGCTTAATTCATACGTAATTTGTTGGGTCGAGAATAAAACCACATAGCAATCTCGCTCTTCCGCTAGTGCTATTTGCATCAAACCATAAGCAATGGCCTTAGCACATTGCTCAGGAAACCCACTCATTGAGCCTGAGGCATCAACACACACGACAAAAGGACCTTTTTCAACTAACGCATCATTTGATGCTCTGGAATGAGCAGTAACTTTGCGTAACTTCCTATCAGTCCCTTCCATACGATAATTCATCAGGCGCTTATCAACCAAATGTTGATAGAAAATCACTTCCAACTCAGGATGTGACAGAAATAAGGTTTCATTAGGCAGTAATCGACTAAGATCATCCCCTTCTTGAATACCAACAATATCATCAGTGACAAAATCACTTTTCTCTTCCACAACTTTAACTTCTTCAGCAGTAGCTTGTGAGCGATCATGATTTTGTGCTTCATTCGCCATACGACCCAGTTTTGACGCTATTTCTTGCAAGCCTTTATTCTTTTTAAGGAAGCGAGCATGCAACTTCATGATGTCTACATTGGACTTGGTTAATTTTGCTGAAGCCATATCCCACAGTTTACCAATATGGGCATCATCACCTTCCTCTGTTACCGATTCCATTGCTTTTAACGTTTCAATCCGCTGATATAAATCCGCCAGCAGTTTTTCTTTGTCTTCTTTAAGTTCGCTCAATTGAGCTTGTTTAATAGAATCTGACAAACTCTGATACCAACGCTCACAAAAGAATCGCGGAAACATTGGATTCATTAAATTTTTATTATTATTAATAAGCTCTTTTGCTTCGATATAAAATGAGGAATGCCACTGAAGCTTAGTTGTAATATCATCTATTTGACAATAGAATTCACTCTCACTCCAATGGATCACCTCTTGATACAGAGCAAGCTCTTCTTGAACTCGCTCGGCCTCACACACTTTTGTCATTTTGTGTTTAACCTTACCACGCCATTTCAAAATGTGATTTTTAATTGTGGGCTTAATGTTAGGATTAGACTTTGCAGCAGTCAAAAACTGTGGTCTTGATAAAATTTCGGTAATGGAAGAATCAATCATTCCTGATTCAGCAACCATTAGAACCAAATTTAACGCATCTGCACCTAACATAATTTTCCTTGTATTCTAAAAGAGATCATAGCCTATGAATAATAGTCGCTAAATTTCAGCATGCGACGGCTTGCCCCTTCAAATTGTGTTTTACAACTCTCAATACGCTGACCTAAAAGGTGTAAACTGTTTTCAATCACTGATGGTAAGCTTTCTTCAATAAAATTATGAGGCAATGCAGAATGAAATTGAGCACGACTTTTTCTTAACTGGTGCTCTGCTTCATCTAAGTGCTGTTGGTTATGCGCTATTTTTTGTATCCATTCATCAAACTGACTTTGTGTTGGATCATTATGACCTACCATACCGACAAGAACAGAACGATTTGCGATATCTTTGATTACTAATCTGCAATCAGCATCCAATTCGAACGTTAAACTGCACAAGTTTTGATTCTGGTTTACATAACCATATACTGTTGCTCTGCCCTCTTTCATCTGCTTAGCCAGCTCTTCAGGGTTAACATAAACCCAGCGACTGTCCCCTTTCTCACCTTCAGAGACAGACATGTTTGACTGTAGCATTATCAACTTAACCAACTGATGCGTATGACCCACGCTGTATCGTTTTCCTTTGGTAAAATCAAATTCAAAGCTTTCTTTTTTCATCAAACGATTACCCGCCGATTCAATATGAAGAGCAATACCTTGTTCAACAAGTACCTGCGCTTCCATCTCAGCAATGTCACTTTGAATCATTTCAATATTCATAGATACATTTTTTTGATCAAATGCTTTATCCGAAGCAAAGGTTCGAATACTTTCCCTTACTTGCTCTCGGTTTTCAGGGGTTGTCCATAAACAGTCTTGAAGCAACAATAGATCCATTGGGTTAATTTCATCGCGTCCACTAAAAAATGCGGAAGCTTTCAATAATTTAACTGATTTTTTCCATCGACGATCCGATACGTACAATGAGTCATCATAAGACGCATTGTGTTTTTCAAGCATTGTTTTTAATTCAAATAATTTTTCAAATACCTCTTCTGATAAAGTCAGTCCATCGAACTCTCTTTGCCATTGATGATATTCTTCATCAGTTACCACTAATGCAGGATCGATTTCTGTCTCTTGAATCGTGCCCGTCATCAACATAGATTTGAAATTATTTTTATTTTGAATACGGTTTACAAACACACGTACAAGCATTCGGTCATATAGAGCATCTAGGCCGCTGTCTTCATCTGGTAATTCATTTGAGGCTGAAATCAGAAGACGCATTGGTACAGGAAGAATTTCATTGCCATTTTTAAAGGTTTTTTCATTAACCACAGTTAGCAATGTATTTAGAATTGCAGGACCCGCTTTCCAAATCTCATCTAAAAAGACAACTTGAGCCGTAGGTAAATACCCTTGAGTGAGTCGAACGTATTTTCCATTGTCTTTAAGTTCTTGAATCGATAGTGGGCCAAAAACCTCTTCTGGTGTCGAGAACCTTGTCATTAAATATTCAAAATAGCTGCTATTGTCAAACGCTTTAATTAATCGTTTAGCAATTAAACTTTTTGCGATACCTGGTGGTCCAAGTAAAAATACACTCTCGCCAGTAAGTGCTGCAAGCAGACACAATCGCATTGTATCTTCTCTTTCATATACGCCATCAGATAACGCCGTTGTCAGTTTTTGAATACGCTCTGATAACAACGCTCGCTCTGCACTGGTTCTTATTGAGTTACCTTGCATTACATTCCCTTACATTTCAGATATCACATTACCCTTGAGTATAATGTAATTTTTAGTCGGCACCTAGTAACCCTTTAGTGTAATTGGCTGATAAATAAACAAATCAACTAGCCACTTAGTCGTAATTGGGCATTTAAAGTGATTACCACCAGCGTATTTATTCAATACGATGAGTGTTTAACTCTCTTGAATTGAATAAATAAAAAGATCTCACTCTCATTATTTTCACATCTATAAGCACTATGCTATCTTGACTTTAAAGTGAAACCTAACAACAAGATCGCCAACAAATATCTTATATTCAGGTATAGAAGCTAATGCAAGGAAGTAACATGATTGATTTTCGCTCTGATACAGTAACAAGACCAACCAAAGCCATGCGTGAGGCGATGGCCAATGCCCCTGTGGGTGATGATGTGTATGGAGACGACCCAACGATTAATGAATTAGAAACATGGGCTGCAGAGCGTCATGGGTTTGAAGCCGCGTTGTTTACATCATCAGGGACTCAGGCGAATCTATTAGGCTTAATGGCTCACTGTGAACGCGGCGACGAATATCTATGTGGCCAACAAGCACATAACTATAAGTATGAAGCTGGTGGTGCAGCCGTATTAGGCTCTATTCAACCTCAACCTATCGAAAACAATCCTGATGGCTCACTCTGTTTTCAGAAACTAGAAGCCGCAATTAAGCCTGATGATTTCCATTTTGCACGAACAAGACTATTGAGCTTAGAAAATACCATTAATGGTAAAGTCTTACCCCTTTCTTATCTTGCACAAGCACGTGAGTTTGTAAAAAAACACAACTTACAGCTTCACCTTGATGGCGCACGAGTTTATAACGCAGCTGTTGCCCTTAATGTTGATATTAAAGAAATTGCTCAGCACTTTGATAGCATGACGATCTGTTTATCTAAAGGATTAGCTGCACCTGTTGGTTCTTTATTATTGGGACCAAAAGAATACATTCAAAAAGCACGTCGTATCAGAAAAATGCTCGGTGGCGGTATGAGACAAGCTGGTATTCTAGGGGCTGCGGCCAAACTTGCGTTAACAGAGCAAGTACCGCAGTTAGCGATTGATCATAGCAATGCTAAATATTTAGCAGAGCAATTGAATACTGTGGTTGGGTTTACCGTTAATGTTGAGCATATACAAACCAATATTGTGTTTGCACGCTTAAATAGCCAAATCGATATTCATGATATTGTACAAAAAGCGAGCCAACAAGATATCTTACTGTCTGCAGGTAACCCTATTCGATTCGTTACTCATAAAGACGTTTCAAAAGAAGACATAAATACTTTTATTGAGTTTCTTAAAAGCGAAGTCTCATTGTAAACTTATAAATAAAAATAGCAGCTCATTACAGCTGCTATTTTTATAGCGTTAATATTACCCTTCAATCACCTTCATTAACAAAGAGCCATCGCACATTGCTTGTTTGACTAATGCCGCACCCGGCATCGTTGCTTGTGTATAAAAACGACTTTCTACTAACTTGGTATCTTTAGCGTACAAGGGCAATACTTGGTTTTGGATAGTATCCATAACGATAGGATACAAAATCGATTTAGAGAGATTAATTTCTCCACCAATCAATACAATTTCAGGGTTAAACAAATTCACCATAATGGCAATAGCCTCACCAAGATTATGCCCCAACTCGGTAATCACTTGTTTAGCTAACATATCTCCGTCATTCGCAGCAAGACAAATGCTTTCTATCGTAATTTTTTTACCGCTTAATGATGTTTTATGCCCATCATCAATCAGTTTTTTTACTTGATCTCGTAATGATTTCGCGCTCGCAACCGTTTCTAGACAGCCGGAATTACCGCAATGGCAACGTGCACCCAATTTATTGATTTTGATGTGCCCCATCTCACCAATATTGCCTGTTCTGCCTTGTAAAACCTCACCATTCATAATAATACCAGCACCAACGCCATGATGGATTGATACTAATATTGAATTATCGTGTTCTTTTGAATTACCAAATAGCTTTTCAGCTAGCGCCCAGCTACGAGTGTCATTACCGACAAACACAGGCAGTCCTGTGGCTTCGTAGATTTTAGGACCCAAAGGCAAATTATCTACATTATAATGAGGCATTTGTATAACAAGCCCTTGTGACGAAATTACCAAACCAGGTAATGACACCGCAATACTGGTAATTCTTCCTAATATACGAGAATGCTTTTGGAAAAACCTGTCAATTTCAGACAGTAACTTTGCAAGTAATTCATCTTGCTCAATTTGATGAATTATTTGTCTTTCTTCAATAATCTGTTCGCCACCTAAGCTATGTAACGCAATGGTTAGATACCCACGCCCTAAACGCATAGATAGGAATTGCCACCCTTCATTATCAACGGCTAAGCCAATTGCAGGTCGACCTCGACTATTTGCTTCTTGTACTTGCGTTTCTTTGATAAGGTGTGCATCAAGTAATTCACGAGTGATTTTAGTAATACTGGCAGGCGCTAAATTACTTTTCTTAGAAAGATCGATCCGAGAGATTGGGCCTAGTTGATCAATTAACTTGTATACCCGCCCAGCATTTACTTGTTTTAAATGATCAATGTGTCCGGGTTGGGCCACGTACATGCGTCTCTCCAGTGAATAAATATTATCTGATGTCATTTTTTTACTTTGCGAACAAATTGTGAAGTCCGAGAATTAACCTACGTGATGTTTATCACGAAGATCATGAAATATTTACTGAAAATGCGACTTTAACACGTATTTCAATCACCAAATTTTGTAGTTTTTTATTTGAGTAAAATAATTATGTCAGCGTCAACATTTAAGATTAATGAGCTATTTGAAACCATTCAAGGTGAAGGGACATTTACTGGAGTTCCTTCTATTTTCCTACGCTTGCAAGGCTGCCCTGTGGGTTGTTCTTGGTGTGATACAAAACAAACGTGGGATGTGGAGTTAAGCGATCAAACGGATTTAGCTTCGATTTTAGCTAAAACAGAAGACTCTCCAAGTTGGACCGAATTAACGAGCATTCAAATAATCAATATGCTTAAAGAACAAGGCTATACAGCAAAGCATATGGTTATAACAGGTGGTGAACCATGTATTTATGATCTTACGCTATTAACAAAAGAGTTAGAACAACATGGCTACCGTTGCCAAATAGAAACCAGTGGTACCTACCCTATTTTGACATCAGACAACACTTGGGTGACAGTGTCACCAAAAATCAATATGAAAGGTAAACTGCCCGTTTTAGAAAATGCGTTAATGCGAGCAAACGAAATTAAACACCCTGTAGGAACTAACAAAGATATTGAGCAGCTAGAAGCGCTATTAGACGGTGTAAAATTATTGGATGACGTAACTATTGCACTACAACCTATTAGCCAAAAGCCTCGCGCTACTGAACTTTGCATTGAAACCTGCATCAAAAGAAATTGGCGACTTTCTATACAAACGCACAAATATTTAGCGATTGCGTGATATTTTTTGATAATTACCTTGTTTGAATCATAGAATTGTCATCATTCTCGATATATTTTTACTTGATCACATAATAAACACAACAACATCCATCTTGGAGATAATATGTCTAACAGACTACGTAGAACAAAAATTGTTACCACTCTTGGCCCTGCAACTGACCGTGATAATAACTTAGAAAAAATCATCGCCGCTGGTGCAAACGTTGTTCGTATGAACTTCTCTCACGGTAGCCCAGAAGATCACATTGAGCGTACAAAGAAAGTTCGTGAAATTGCGGCGAAACTAGGTACTCACGTAGCGATTCTTGGTGACTTACAAGGCCCTAAGATTCGTGTTTCTACATTTAAAGAAGGTAAAATCCAATTAGCTATAGGTGATAAATTCACACTAGATAGCGATTTACCTAAAGGCGAAGGCAATCAAGATTCTGTTGGTCTAGATTATAAAGAACTTCCACAAGACGTTGTTACTGGAGATGTTCTGCTTCTTGATGACGGCCGTGTTCAACTTAAAGTGACTTCTGTTGAAGGTAACAAAGTTCACACTGAAGTAACCGTTGCTGGTCCTTTATCAAACAACAAAGGCATCAATAAACAAGGTGGAGGCCTTTCTGCTGACGCACTTACTGAAAAAGATAAAGCTGACATCATCACTGCTGCGGCAATGAAAGTAGATTACCTAGCAGTTTCTTTCCCACGTAATGGCGAAGACATGAACTACGCTCGTCGCCTAGCTCGTGAAGCAGGTCTAGAAGCTAAATTAGTCGCTAAAGTTGAACGTGCAGAGACAGTAGCTACAGAAGAAGCAATGGATGACATCATCCTTGCATCTGACGTAGTGATGGTTGCTCGTGGTGATCTAGGCGTTGAAATTGGCGATCCTGAGCTAGTGGGTGTTCAAAAGCAACTTATCCGTCGTGCTCGTAGCCTTAACCGTACGGTTATTACAGCAACGCAAATGATGGAATCAATGATCACAAGCCCAATGCCAACTCGTGCTGAAGTAATGGACGTTGCTAACGCCGTACTAGATGGCTCTGATGCGGTAATGCTTTCAGCTGAAACAGCAGCTGGTGACTTCCCTGTTGAAACAGTAATATCAATGGCAAGCGTTTGTATAGGTGCAGAGAAAGTGCCTACTGTAAACGTATCAAACCACCGTTTAGACCGTCGTTTCACAACACCTGAAGAAACAATTGCAATGTCCACCATGTATGCAGCAAACCACATGGAAGGCATTACAGCAATGATCACACTTACTGAGTCTGGTCGCACGCCACTAATGATGTCTCGCCTAAGCTCTGGTTTACCAATCTTTGCTCTATCACGTAACGAAGGTACCTTAAACCGTGCAGCGCTTTTCCGCGGTGTAACGCCAGTATTCTTTGATGAAAACGCTGACTCTGGCCTTCCATCAACTCATGCGGCAATTAATACACTAAAAGGCAAAGGTTTATTAAGTGCTGGTGATCAAGTGATTATCACTCAAGGTGATGTAATGGATATCGTTGGTTCAACTAACTGTATGCGTATCATTACTGTTGAATAATTGAGCTATATTTAAACTTCAATAAACAAAATAAAGACGCACAAGTATAAATCTTGTGCGTCTTTTATTTATCTCTAAAAACTATTTGCTATTCACTATTCAAGAACTCACTTCTTCCAGCGATCATAAGCTCGGGTAACGATCTCATTCGCACTTTTCCACTCTTTACTGCTTAATAACGTTTTTCTATCGAAATGTTGTGTTTTCAATAATAAATTAGCTTTTTCTACCGTTTGAATAGCTAGGTTATCTAATACTTCTACTGCTGATTTTCGATTATTGCACATCAACACCATATCACAGCCTGCATCTAATGCTTGCTGAGATCGCTCTGCTGGCCCACCCATTATTGTGGCACCTTCCATGCTCAAATCATCAGAGAACACCAAGCCGTTAAAGTTAAGCTGTTTACGCAGTACGTCTTTCAACCAAAATGAAGATCCACTCGCTGGTGATGCATCGTACTCAGGGTAGATAACATGTGCTGGCATCATTGCATCTAAAATACCCGCTTCAATCTGTGCTTTAAAAATCGCCATATCGAGTTCGAAAATATTATCACGGTGATCATAAGGTGTTTCTAAATGGGAATCCGCGATCACACCACCATGTCCAGGGAAATGTTTCCCTGTTGTCGATGTTCCTGCTAATTTCATGCCTTTCATAAAGGCCGTACTGTATTTAACGATAGTATTAATATCGTCACCAAATGCACGGTTACCAATGGCTTTACAATCAAATCCATTATCTAATACAGGCGCAAACGTAAGATCGATGTCATGAGCAACCAATTCTGAACATAACAACCAGCCTGCCGTTTTTGCTAACTCAAGACCATTATCCATTTCAGCGTATGCTTGCGCAGGAGGAATAAGGGTAAATTCATCTCTAAAACGCTGAACTCGACCACCTTCTTGATCCACCCCAATCAGGATTGGACGCCCTGCTGCTTTACGAATAGAAGCGGTTAATGCTGCTAATTGCTTTGAGTCATGATAATTTCGAGCGAAAAGGATCAATCCGCCCACTGTTGGATGTTGAAGTAACTCGCGCTCTTCTGCATCAATTTCATATCCTTCAACATCTAGCCATAATGGACCCATATCTTTCTCCAAATCATCTTAATTTTTATAGGCTTAAAGTATCATGCCCTTTCACATATTAACATCTTATCTATGGTGATTTTATGTCAATAATGTGAGTAATATAGATATTATTCACCGACTTTATGGCACAATAAAACCGTTAATTAATCAGTAGTTATGGAGTATTGACATGGAAAAATATATAGGCTTAATGTCAGGAACCAGTTTAGATGGCGTTGATGCCGTTGTCGTCGAAACAAATGGCACAACAATCAATCTACTCGGTCATGCCGATTTCCCAATGGAGCCTCAATTAAAAGCTGATTTATTAGCTGTTTGTACTGGTCAACAAACTAATTTAAAAGTGATTGGTGAAATTGACCATCGTTTAGGCCATTTATTTGCTGCTGCTACACTACACCTTCTTCATTCTCTGAATATTAAGCCTGAAGAGATCACTGCCATTGGCAGCCATGGTCAAACGGTTTTTCATTCGCCTGACGCACGATACCCTTTTACGATGCAACTTGGTGATAGCAATATCATCGCTGCTAAAACAGGAATTAATACCGTTGCTGACTTTCGCCGTAAAGATATGGCACTAGGCGGACAAGGTGCACCATTAGTACCCGCTTTCCATCACACTTTATTTGGGAAACCCGAAAGTACTCACGTTATTTTAAACATTGGCGGTATTTCTAATATTTCTATTTTACAGAAAGACTCACCTGTTATCGGTTATGACACAGGCCCAGGCAATATGTTAATGGACGCATGGATCACCGAGCACAAACAAGTCAGTTACGATAAGAATGGGGATTGGGCACGCTCAGGACAAATAATTGATGAATTACTAAACCAACTAAAAGCACATGAATATTTTACTCGTACATACCCAAAAAGCACAGGTCGTGAGTTATTTAACTTAGATTGGTTTGCTCAATATATAGAAAATAAACGTTATCAAACGCCGGATGTTCAAGCTACGCTATTAGAGTTCACCGTTTCTACGATTGTCGATCAAGTAATCAAATTCCATGTTGGCGAGAGTGCAAAACTGCTCGTTTGTGGTGGTGGTGCTCATAATCAATATCTAATGGAAAGACTGCAAGTTCATCTGCCAAATTGGGCAGTTACCACCACTAACGACTACAATGTAGATAGTGACAATATGGAAGCAATGGCGTTTGCATGGTTAGCACATCAACGAATTCATGATTTACCAAGTAACGAACCGGATGTGACGGGCGCTTCTCGTTATGCAAGTTTAGGTGTAATCTACCCGGCATCTTAAATACAAATAATAATAATTTAAAGTAGCTCATATGCATATTGCAGAACAACTAATGCCATTATGGCGTAGCAAAAAATCTCCTGATTCATGCCACTCTTTAAAAGAGCAATTGGCATGGTTAAACGATGCTGACGATAACTTCAAACTCAAAGCAATCAATAAAGAACAGCTGGATGATAAGTACTTACCATTAAATCAGTGGTTACCTGCCCATTTATCCAACGCGATTGAATTATTCGGCAAAAAAAACAACGTAAACCAAAATGTTTCAGCTTCTATGTGGCTAAAATCATTTAATAACCAATTTTTTACTAGCCTAGTTGCCCTACGTTTACGCTTTAATCGTGTTCCAATTGTTCAATTTAATGATATTTTCATTTCAACACCCAATGGTGAAAAAATAAAATCACTGAAAATTAATAACGCTTGCTCTTTTGTTTGCCTTGCAGCCGATCCTTTGGCTTCTGAACCACAAGCAACCGTCGTAAAGAACCAAGAGAAACTTGATGAAACATTTACCCATTTATTACAGCAGATAGGTGGTGGGCTAAGTGTGTTATTTGAACAAGAAAGACTGAAACACAAACCATTTTGGGGAGCCGTTTCTCTTGCCGTAAGCGTTTTTTTCATGCGCTTAACTGAAAAAGGGGTCTCAAAAGAACTCGCTAATCAATTAGTACCAAAAGCCCAGCAATGGTTAGAAAGTATTATGCCTGAGATAGGAAAAGATCTTTCTCATATACGAGTTGCTGAAAATACACATCAGGCAATTCTTTATGTTCAACGTGAAACCTGCTGCATGAAATACAAAATTGATGGCAAAAAGAATTGTGCGACCTGCCAGCTCTTAAGCGAAGAAGAGCGTTACAAAAAGAACATCAAGCGCATTCACTAAACAACAAATTAATTAGGCGAACTAGTAAGAGTAATGTGTCATCATAATGACACATTACCTTTATAAATATTAAACATAACTGACATTAATCTTTCATATATAAAATTTATCTTAGATCCCAGGCAATTAACTAAACCAAAGCGGAGTGTTTTGGAATTTTAAAGGGTATGGAATCTAATGAAAAAATTACTACTATCAACAGCTATCGTCTCATCTTTTTTATCAACTCCTCTTTTAGCTGCGACCGTTTATGATCAAGATGACACACAATTAAAAGTTGGTGGCAGAGCCGAAGCTCGAGCAAATATTTCGGATAATAATGAAACAGCAACAGAGAGTTCATTTAAAGATAAAAGTCGTGCTCGTATTAATTTAAAAGGCAAAACTAAAATCAACGATACCTTAGGTGCATTTGGCACTTATGAAGTAGAGATTGACAGTGGTAAAGGTAATACCGTAGATACGCGTTACCTATTCGCAGGCTTAAGCACAAACGTTGGTAACTTATCGTATGGCCAGCAAGATTCAGCACAAGTAATGCTCACCGATTTCACTGATATTTTAGCTACATTTGGTGGTGATGCGGCTGACTTAACCACTGGTAACAAAGACAAACGTCAGAATAACTTTTTATACTCAGGTGAGTTTGATGCACTAACAATTCAAGCAAACTACATTGCTAGTAACGAAAAGAAAAACGATAGCTTTGGTATTTCAGGTATGTATGCATTACCAATGGGCTTAGATTTTGGCCTTGGTTATACCTCTGGAGAACAATCCCCAAATGGCGTAACAAAGGTAGATGCAGATCAAGTTAACTTTGCTGTGCGATACACACTTGATGCATTTATGGTTTCTGGTTTATTTGTTACAGGTGAAATCGATAAAGTCGATGCAAGTGGTTATGAGTTTGCGGCTGCATATAAAGTTGATAAATTTCTTTTCCAAGGGGTTTATAATTACCAAAAAGAAGATAGCAAAGACACAGTAAAGGATTTTGCAATCGAAGCAATTTATAAACTCAATAAGAGTTTCCGCACTTATGCAGGTTATAAATTTGAACAAATTGATAACTTAGATGATCAACTTCAATTTGGCCTGCGTTACGATTTCTAATCATTTTTTACGCAGTGTTTCACGTATTTTAGCGCTCTGGGAAGAGATCTAAATACAAATCCGAAATCATATTAATGTGGTTTCGGATTTTTATTTCAATCGATAGAATACTTGGGGAAACCATCAAGATCTGTTATAACGTACTCTTAAATCACTACTATATGGTTACTCATGAAATTACTTGTTCGCAATCTTCCTCGTACTATGTCTGAATTCCAACTGCGTGAAATGTTTCAGGCACACGGTTCATTCCAATACTGTAAGTTAGTAATCGATGAAATCACTGGTGAATCAAAGGGCTTTGGCTTTGTTGAGATGCTAGTAGAAGAAGAAGCGTTAGCCGCTATTGCAGCAGAAGACGGTAAAAAGTTTGGTAAAGACAAAATTCGCGTAAAAGCAGCAGAATAAGCCACTTACCTTCTGTAAACCAAGCGCATTCGGGTGATTCAAAAATAAGCGGTCTCAACCTATTTTTGAATCACTTATCTTTATGTGTGCCATTCTGCAATATCCCCCTATTTCATCCCTGCTAAATAGATATCATTATGCCTACGTCTGATCTGTGTTTTACCTCTTTTTCTCATCCAATTGACAACTACACTTTGCCAGAGCGATTCACCTTTCCATTTTATTATGAGCCACACCCATTATGTGAACTAGCTGCAGAGCAGTTACAGCGTCATCTGGAGAGTCAAACAGAATGGCAGCATAATTTTGGCTTAGACAATCAAATCGCGACCATAGACAGCAACGAAAAAGCCATTGGTAAGATGTTTGGTGTACTGCTCGTTCAGCATATATCTGGCGAGGTTGGATTCTTATCTGCTTTTTCAGGAAAAGTCGCTGACAGTAATCACCTTCCCCATTTTGTTCCTCCTGTATTTGATATGTTAGAGGAAGATGGTTTTTTCAAAGCAGAGCTCGCTGAGATAACCGAAATTAATGCAATCATTAAGCAACAGCTAGCCAATCCATTACTAGCTGAATTAATAGCGACAGTAAAAGCAAAAAGCCTCACTTCAAAAGAACAATTAGAAGCACAGCGTCAGGAGATGATTGAAGGTCGAAAATCACGTAAAGCACAACGAGCAGAAGCCGAATTGCAAGCTCAAGATAACGATCAAGAAGCTATCGACGCATTAGAACAATTAAAGATAAAATTGGGCAAAGAAAGTGTTCAAGAGAAAAATACGCTAAAAGATCTTAAGCTTTTTTGGGATAACGAAATTACTAGTATTCAAAGCCAGTTAGATACATTTAATATCGAGCATTCCACACTAAAAACGGCACGCAAAAATCTATCTAATGCACTACAAAAGAAGCTATTCCAGCAATATAAATTTTTAAATACGCATGGTATAGAAAAAGATCTCAATGATATTTTCAAAGACACACCAAACCATATTCCCCCTGCAGGCTCTGGTGAATGTGCCGCTCCAAAACTGCTGCAATATGCGTTTGCTCATGATTTAAAACCACTCGCATTGGCTGAATTTTGGTGGGGTGTAGCCCCAAAATCTGAGATCCGTCAGCATAAGAAATTCTATGCTTCTTGCCAAAGTAAATGCCAACCAATTTTAGGCCACATGCTTGATGGAATTGAAATGGATGAAAACCCATTATTAATCAACCCTGCTGAAGGTAAAGACATCGACATAATTTATGAAGACGAATTTATGGTTGTCATTAATAAACCTGCAGATTTTTTATCTGTTCCAGGTAAGAATATTCAAGACTCTGTCTATACTCGTATTCAACAGCGTTACCCTAATGCTACTGGAGGATTGATCGTCCACCGCTTAGATATGGCAACCTCTGGTTTAATGATATTAGGACTAACCAAAAAAGCACATAAACGATTACAAAAACAGTTTATCAACCGTACAATCAAGAAGCGCTACACTGCATTAATTGATGGCGATTTAGCACAAGATAAAGGAATGATCACACTGCCACTGCGTGGTGATTTGTATGATCGTCCTCGTCAGCTAGTCTGCTTTGAACATGGAAAGCCAGCAGAGACAACCTATCAAGTCATTGAGCGCATAAAAAATAAAACTAAAGTTTATCTGTACCCAAAAACAGGACGCACGCATCAATTACGAGTTCACTGCGCTCATAACTTAGGTTTAAATATGCCGATTGTTGGCGATGATCTCTATGGTAAAAAAGCGAACCGACTACATTTGCACGCTGGCTATTTATGCCTAACACACCCGATGACTAAAGAACCGATGGAATTTGATATTGAGGCGGAGTTTTAATATGTCACAAGATAAAATGACACACTCAAAATTTACTCCATTCTCAAGTCAAACAGACTCCTACGCGCTTCCAGAAAGGTTTACGTTTCCTTATTATTATGCTCCGCATCCACTGGCATCATTAGCTATGGCGGAACTACAAGATTTTCTCGGTAATCAACAAACATGGCATCATGACTTTACTAAGCAAGGTAAGATGTTTGCTGTTCTTGTGGTAAAAAATCAGCAAGGAGAACTGGGATATCTATCTTCTTTTGCTGGCACAATTACAGATTCAGAAAATAGTCTAAGGCAGGCCCCTGATTTTTTTGTCGATGCCATTTTTGATAAACAAGCACACCATAGACTATTTTCACATCAAGAAAGTGAAATTGAATCACTTAAATCGCGTATTTTTTAATTAGTGAGTTTACGCTCGTTTATAGGATTAACAGAATAATTATCGTTAAATACGGTACATTCAGAGAAAGAGATCTATGCGTTTCAACAATCAATAGCAGTCGCAAAAAAAGAAAG
>JAAGZR010000555.1 GCA_024206155.1 Aliivibrio sp. | reverse complement strand
GTTTTAACGGATTCGTAAACCAAGACACAAAATTGAATGTGATTAAGAACGCATTGTAATGACAGCTTTCCAGATTATTATATTTCCCTCGCTATGAGTAGCGGGAGATATAAAAAGAATTTGCTTGGCGACCATAGCGTTATGGACCCACCTGATCCCATGCCGAACTCAGAAGTGAAACGTAATAGCGCCGATGGTAGTGTGGGGTCTCCCCATGTGAGAGTAGGACATCGCCAGGCTCTAATTTCGATGAGAGCTCGTTCTTGCGAACGAGCTTTTATTTCGCTCCCAGGTTGTCACTGTGAGCTAAGTCAACATAAGGTTTTTTAATCCATTGATAAATAAATGGAAAATGAAAATTTTATCTTGACTTTCTAATCAGACAGCGTATTATACGCAGCCTGAAGTCACAAAGTGGCTGAAAGACAACGCTCTTTAACAATTTGAAACCTATTAATCTGTGTGGGCACTTGTGAGTTGATAATCACTATTTGCGTAAGCAAATACACTAATCAAGGAACTGAGTAACTACACAAAATTACTTTTATGTAAAAATCAGTATTAATCATGAAGTCGAACCTCTTTCTGCTGAAAGAGATTCAAAAAAACTTTAATTGAAGAGTTTGATCATGGCTCAGATTGAACGCTGGCGGCAGGCCTAACACATGCAAGTCGAGCGGTAACAGGAATTAGCTTGCTAATTCGCTGACGAGCGGCGGACGGGTGAGTAATGCCTGGGAATATGCCTTAGTGTGGGGGATAACTATTGGAAACGATAGCTAATACCGCATAATGTCTTCGGACCAAAGAGGGGGACCTTCG
>JAAGZR010000554.1 GCA_024206155.1 Aliivibrio sp. | reverse complement strand
TACTTTAAACAAATATCAAAGTGTGAATGAAAATAAAGTGCGAATAGAGTCATGTTTTTATCAATCAAATCCGATAGAGTAGTTAAATATTCTATTATTTTACGGTTTGTATGTTTTGTTGCCAATTAATGCAATTCACTCTGAGTTTTCATCTGTTATTTTAACTAAAAATGCAGTCGTTCAATCTGAAACGGGTTCAGGAAAATCGACCCATTTACCATTATGGGCTGCGGAGTATGGACGTGTCTTAGTGATTGAGCCGAGAAGGATAGCTTGCACCGCACTGGCTGAATATCTAGCACAGCAAAGTAGTAAGGCTTTGGGTGAAGATATTGGGTATGCGATAAAGCTCGATAGTCGATTTTGTGAAGAGAGTAAGATTGTATTTGTGACCCCTGGAATCGCATTGAAGTGGTTTATGGAAGACAAATTAGTTTCGTTTTCTCATATCATGATTGATGAGTTTCATGAGCGTCGATGGGATACGGATCTATTATTATCGTTATTGCTTGACCACCAACAGCATCGTCTTATTTTAACTTCTGCTACCATTGATACTAAGCCATTGGCGAGTTATGCAAACGCCACAATTTTAACTGCTAATGGCCGACAGTTTAGCGTTCAAATATCATATATTTCAGAACATTCGCAACAAATGCCATCGACAAGTGACATTGAACAGCGAATTATCTCAACATTAAAAACGGTCATTCAGCGAGGAGAAACCGGCGATATATTGGTATTCTTACCGGGTAAAAAAGAAATCATGCAATGTGCTCAAATTGCGACGGCAAAGTTCCCTGATAGTAAAGTGATT
>JAAGZR010000553.1 GCA_024206155.1 Aliivibrio sp. | reverse complement strand
TCTACCAGCTGAGCTAGTGTCGCATGATCAACGCTATAAAGCATTCAATCTAAATGTGGTTGCGGGAGCAGGATTTGAACCTACGACCTTCGGGTTATGAGCCCGACGAGCTACCAAGCTGCTCCATCCCGCGTCCGGATGCATTGTTTAAGACAATGAGACTATAAACCAAATTCCCTTTTCGAGAAGAACCATTAAGGCTCTTAAAGAGAAAATGGAGCGACACACGAGGCTCGAACTCGTGACCTCAACCTTGGCAAGGTTGCGCTCTACCAGCTGTGCTAGTGTCGCATGATCAACGCTGATAAAGCATTCAATCTAAATGTGGTTGCGGGAGCAGGATTTGAACCTACGACCTTCGGGTTATGAGCCCGACGAGCTACCAAGCTGCTCCATCCCGCGTCCGGATGCATTGTTTAAGACAATGAGACTTTTATCTTACCATTCAAAAAGTTGAACAAGAAGATTTAAATTGGAGCGACACACGAGGTTCGAACTCGTGACCTCAACCTTGGCAAGGTTGCGCTCTACCAGCTGAGCTAGTGTCGCATTCTGATAAGGAGTAGCTCCTCGTTCAGAGGCTGCGAATTATACGAGTAAAATGTGATGATGCAAGCGGATTTTAAAAAAAACGCGAGTTTTCTTTAAAATCCATCATTTTTAGCTCAACAATTCATCAGATGAAATTAAATTGTAAAAATATTTTGACGATAATACTTCAATTCAGCGATCGACTCTCTAATATCATCCAATGCTAAATGAGTTCCTGACTTTTCAAAACCGTCTAACACTTCAGGCTTCCAACGGCGAGTTAACTCTTTAATTGTACTTACATCCACATAACGATAATGGAAATACTCTTCCAGCTTAGGCATATGTTTGTATAAGAAACGACGATCTTGTCCGATACTGTTACCACAAATTGGTGACACACCTTTTGGTACCCATTGTTCAAGGAAAGCAATCGTCTCTTCAATCGCTGCCGCTTCATTATATTTACTTGCTTCTACACGAGCGACTAATCCACTGTTAGTATGTGTATTTGTGCACCAGTCATCCATCTTAGCCAATTCTTCTTCTGGCTGATGAATAGCAATAACAGGCCCTTCTGCTAAAATATTTAGCTGAGCATCAGTTACAATGGATGCGATTTCGATGATTTTATGTGTTTCAGGATCCAGTCCTGTCATCTCCAAATCAACCCAAATCAGGTTTTGATCATTAATTGCCATAGAGAATTGCCTATTTTGTAACTAAAAAGGGTATGATACTCGGGCCGATTTATCTTTCAACATAAAACTGAAAGCCAACCTTACAAGTGAAATAATTTCGTGGCAAAGAAAAAAAAACTAACTAAAGGCCAAGTACGCCGAGTACGTTCTAATCAAAGCAAACGTATAGAAAAAATAAAAACCACTATCGAGTGGGATGAATCCTCGTTAGAAGCAGCTAAAGAAGGGTTAGTAATTACTCGCTTTGGTCAACATGCGGATATCGAAGATCCAGAAAGCAAAGAGATACATCGTTGTAATTTACGTCGAGGTATTGAAAGCTTAGTCTCAGGCGATCGTGTTATTTGGCGTCCAGGTACCGAAGTACTTGCAGGGATCTCTGGTGTTGTTGAAGCCGTTAAGCCACGCACATCAATACTCACTCGTCCAGATTATTATGACGGTATTAAACCCGTTGCAGCAAATGTTGACCAAATGGTCATTGTTTCTTCTATTCTTCCTGAACTGTCATTAAACATTATTGACCGTTACCTTATTGCGTCAGAAACATTGCATATAAAGCCGCTAATCGTACTAAACAAAGTCGATTTACTTTCTGAAAAAGAATTTACTGATGTTAAGCAACTTCTTAGTCTATATGAAGATATTGGTTATAAAGTAAAATACGTAAGTAAAGAATCAGGCTATGGCGTAGAAGAACTTGAAGCTGAGCTACGCGATCACATTAATATCTTTGTTGGTCAGTCAGGCGTTGGTAAATCAAGCTTAGTGAATGCATTAATGCCTGAACTTGAAATTATTGAAGGCGCGGTTTCTGAAAACTCAGGTCTTGGCCAACACACAACAACCGCAGCTCGTTTATATCATTTCCCTCATGGTGGTGATCTTATCGATTCTCCTGGGGTTCGTGAATTTGGCTTATGGCACCTAGAGAAAGAAGAAGTCACAGCGTCTTTCGTTGAATTCAAAGGCTTTATTGGTGGCTGTAAGTTTAGAGACTGTAAACATAAAGATGATCCAGGCTGTATTCTTCAAGAAGCGGTAGCTAACGGAAAAATTTCCAAACTGCGCTTCGAAAGCTACCATCGAATTATTGAAAGTATGTCTGAGAACAAAGCCAATCGCCAATTCTCTCGCGGCAAAAAAGCCGATTAATAAACAAAGTAAAGATGTGGTAATATCCACATTAAGTGATAACTAGTAGGCAAATAACGTGTCAGATAATTTAAAAATTGGGTTACAGTATTTAACCCCAAAACATGCACTTACTCGTTTGGCTGGCAAATTAGCATCAGCAAAAATGGGTTGGTTAACAACAGCGGTAATTAAGTGGTTCATTAAACAATACAAAGTTGACATGAACGAAGCTAAAAACCCAGATCCTAAAGCGTACTCTACGTTCAATAACTTCTTTGTTCGTGAATTAGAAGATGGCGCTCGCCCAATTGATGAAGACGCAAGCGTTATTTCTCATCCAGCGGACGCGTGTGTAAGTCAATTTGGCCCAATCACAGATGGTCAATTAGTTCAGGCTAAAGGTCATGTATATTCAGCTCAAGAGCTATTAGGTGGCGACGCTGATCTTGCTGAAGAATTTATGGGTGGCGAATTTGCAACTCTGTATTTATCACCAAGTGACTACCACCGTGTTCATATGCCTTGTGATGCAACACTACGTAAAATGATTTACGTTCCTGGTGATCTTTTCTCTGTAAACCCATTAACCGCAGAAAACGTACCAAATCTATTTGCTCGTAATGAGCGCGTAGTGTGTATTTTTGATACTGAGTTTGGCCCTATGGCTCAAGTTCTTGTTGGTGCAACCATCGTTGGTAGCATTGAAACAACATGGGCAGAGACGGTAACACCACCGACAGGTCCTGCAGTTAAAACATGGCATTACCCACTTTCTGGCGACGATATGATTTGCTTTAAGAAAGGTGAAGAGATGGGTCGCTTTAAATTAGGTTCAACAGTTATTAACTTATTTGCACCTAACTCAATTAAGTTTGATGCATCAATAGAAAATGGCGTTCCAACTCGTATGGGTACCCCATTTGCACATATTGTAAAATAAGTAATGTCCTTAAAATAAAGCAAAAATAGCGAACCTTGTGTTCGCTATTTTTTTAAGTTCAGATAATCTAAAACTCATGACTAGTAATAATCAATGGAATGATAATGGGATATGAATGGTTAGCGCTTGGTGCTGCTTGTTTATGGGCACTATCAAGTATGATATCTGTCGCTCCAGCTCGCCACCTTGGTGCATTCGCTTATAGTCGCTGGCGTATGGGCTGCGTAACAATAATGCTATCCATTCTCGCTTGGTTTACAGATGGTTGGCTCTCTATTGATTCTTCTCATCTGTATCCAATGATGCTTTCTGGTTTGATAGGTATTTTCATTGGAGATACTGCCTTATTTGCCTGCTTTAATCGCATGGGCCCAAGACAAGCTGGGTTACTCTTCTCATGCCATGCTCTGTTTTCGGCTATCCTTGGTTACTGGCTATTTAATGAAACCTTACAAGGTTGGGAACTAGCTGGTGCTATTTCAGTTTTCTCTGGCGTCTCCATTGCTATTTTCTTTGGTAAAAAAACAGACAATCAAGGGACATGGGATGAAGTCAAAGGCAATATTTGGATAGCCATATTTCTAGGGCTGCTTGCTGCTTTTTGCCAAGCGCTTGGAGGAGTAATCGCAAAACCAGTGATGTTGACCAGTGCAGATCCTATTGCTGCATCAGCGATTCGAATGGCATCAGCATTTGGTGCTCATAGTTTATTAAGACTGACTAATTTACCTATATCACGACCAATTACGCCAATTAATGCACGTATTTTAGGTATTGTCGCATTGAATGGGTTTCTTGCTATGACTGTCGGTATGACGTTAATTTTATATGCTCTACAAAAAGGCAATGTAGGTATGGTCGCCCTACTCTCTTCAACGACTCCAATCATGATCTTACCTTTATTGTGGCTATACACAAAAAAAGCACCAAACCGTTTTGCTTGGTTAGGTGCTTTTTTAGCTGTCATTGGTACTGGATTAATCGTTAGCTAATTGAACGTAAAAATAACTAGGCTCTATCAAAAGGAAAGGCCATCACTTGATCGATGTGCTTTTCTCCCATAGCCAACATAATAAGACGATCAATACCTAGAGCAACACCAGCACAATCAGGAAGGCCTGCTTCGAGTGCGGCAATTAAATGATAGTCAATTGGTTGTTCAATTAATCCCATCGATTTACGTTTCGCATTGTCTTCTTCAAAACGAGCAAGTTGTTCTTTGGCATTATCTAACTCGTGAAAACCGTTCGCTAACTCAATACCTTTGAAGTAGACCTCAAAACGTTCTGCCACTCGCGGATCCGTCGGGTTTATCTTAGCAAGCGCCGCTTGAGAGGCTGGGAAGTCATAAACAAAAGCAGGAACCTCTAAGCCTATTTTCTCTTCAACCCCCACGCTGAATAGAAGCTGCAGTAATGTATCTCTATCTTCTTCAATATCCGCAATATCTGATAAGCCTAGAGGAGCGGCAACCGCTCTTAATTCATCCATAGATGATTCTAAAGGGCAAATACCAAGCACTTTAATAAAGGCTTCTTGATATGTCATACGCTCTGAATCATGACACTTTAACACCAACATCAGAAGCTCATTCATTTCATCCATTAACTGATGATGATCGAAGCTTGGGCGATACCATTCCAACATCGTGAATTCAGGATTATGGAAACGTCCAGCTTCTTCATTACGAAATGCCTTATTAATTTGGTAAATCGCGCCACTACCTGCCGCTAATAATCGCTTCATATGAAACTCAGGGCTGGTCATAAAATACAAATGAGCGCCACCTGCATAACCAGGCCCAACAAAATCCGTTTGGAAAGTATGAAGATGCACGTCAGTTACAGTGGCATGACTCATCGCTGGGGTGTCTACTTCCATCACTTTTCGTTCAGAAAAGAACAAACGAATGGAAGCTATAATCTCAGCACGTTGCTGTAATTGCTCAATTGATGCACTTGGCATCCAATTTTGACTAGTCATAATCTTATACATTAGAAAAACTTATCCAAAATGATACCTGATAACCCACTTTAAGGTTACCTATTTTTTAACTTTATAAATACCCTTACCCATCAAAGGGATACGAAGCCGATAAGAATTATTATCACTTATAAAGCAACAACTTACCCACAACCAATGGCGAATATTAACAGCTTTAACTAGTTGACAGAGATCACATTATTAATAACAAACCACCCCATTAGTGGTACTTGCACGACAAAACTTTATCCATATCAATTTTTATTACAAAAGCTCACATAGAATAGGCATCAGAATTTTTAAGTTTTATTTGCTCTTTATTTGTCACACGAGCAGGCTAGATTCTCATAATTAATCACATTTAGGTGGTTAATTTAATTTTTTATCTTTTATCCCGGAGAATAACTGTGAAAACGATAACCACAGATATTGCAGTGATCGGCGCGGGCGGTGCAGGTCTACGTACTGCCATTGCAGCAGCAGAAGCGAACCCAGAGCTAGAAATTGCTCTAATCTCAAAAGTTTACCCAATGCGTTCGCACACTGTTGCCGCAGAAGGTGGGTCAGCAGCCGTGACCAAGGAAGAAGATACACTAGACAATCACTTCAACGATACTGTTGGTGGTGGTGATTGGCTGTGTGAACAGGATGTTGTTGAATACTTTGTAAAAAATGCATACCGCGAGATGACTCAGCTAGAACAGTGGGGTTGTCCTTGGAGCCGTAAAGAAAATGGCGAAGTAAATGTTCGTCGTTTTGGTGGTATGAAAGTTGAACGTACGTGGTTTGCAGCCGATAAGACTGGCTTCCACATGCTTCACACCCTATTCCAAACTTCAATGAAGTACCCTCAAATCAATCGTTTTGATGAGTACTTTGTTGTTGATATTTTAGTTGAAGATGGTCAAGTTCAAGGTCTGATTGCTATTCATATGGCTGAAGGCGAACTTATCTGTATTAAAGCAAAATCAGTTGTACTTGCAACAGGTGGCGCAGGTCGTGTTTACCACTGTAATACCAATGGTGGTATCGTTACTGGTGATGGTATGGCAATGGCATTCCGTCATGGTGTACCTCTACGTGATATGGAATTCGTACAATATCACCCAACAGGTTTACCAGGTACTGGCATCTTGATGACTGAAGGTTGTCGTGGTGAAGGCGGTATCATGGTAAATAAAAACGGTTACCGCTACCTACAAGATTACGGTATGGGTCCAGAAACGCCTATCGGTGAGCCAAAGAACAAATACATGGAACTGGGTCCTCGTGACAAAGTTTCTCAAGCATTCTGGCATGAGCTACAAAAAGGCAACACTATTAAGCACCCTCTTGGTGATGTAGTACATTTGGATCTTCGTCACCTAGGTGAAGAGTATCTAAATGAGCGTCTACCGTTTATCTGTGAACTATCAAAAGCCTACGTTAACGTTGACCCTGCAAAAGAGCCAATTCCAATTCGTCCAACCGTTCACTACACCATGGGTGGTATTGAAACGGACAAGAACAACGAAACAAACATCAAAGGCCTATTTGCTGTTGGTGAATGTTCTTCTGTTGGTCTTCATGGCGCAAACCGTCTAGGTTCAAACTCGCTTGCTGAATTAGTGGTATTTGGTCGTCTTGCTGGTGAAAAAGCCGCTGAACGTGCTGCTGAATTCACATCTTGGAATGACAACGCTATTCAAGCACAGATTGAAGAAGTTCAAGGCCGTATTGATGCTCTACTAGCACAAGAAGGTGATGAAAACTGGGCTGATATCCGTACTGAAATGGGTCACTCAATGGAAGCGGGTTGTGGTATCTACCGTAAAGAGCACGAAATGCAAGATACGGTTGATAAACTGGCTGAGCTGAAACAACGTTACAAAAACATCAGCATCAAAGATAAAGGTAAGGTATTCAACACTGACCTACTGTACGCAATCGAAGTTGGTTATGGTCTTGAAGTAGCTGAAACAATGGCTCATTCTGCGATTCTACGTAAAGAGTCTCGTGGTGCACACCAACGTCTAGATGAAGGTTGTACTGAACGTGATGATGTGAACTTCCTTAAACACTCATTAGCGTATTACAATAAAGATGCAGCGCCGACGATTAAATACAGCGATGTAACTATCACCAAATCTCAACCAAAAGCTCGCCTATACGGTGAAGCAGCAGAAAAAGCAGCAGCGGCAGAAGCTGAAGCAGGTAAGATCGCAGAGGAGCAAGCATAATGATAGCTGGTAAGAGAGTTCAAAAAGTAAGCATTATGCGTTACGACCCTATGGTAGATGAGAAACCTTATCTACAAGCGTTCGACGTACCTTGTGATGACACAACTTCTGTTCTTGATGCAATTGGTTACATCAAAGATAACCTAGACAAAAACCTATCTTACCGTTGGTCTTGTCGGATGGCGATCTGTGGCTCTTGTGGCATGATGGTAAACAACGTACCTAAGCTTGCTTGTAAAGCGTTCTTACGTGATTACCCAGATGGCTTAACACTAGAACCATTAGCAAACTTCCCTATCGAGAAAGACTTAATTGTTGATATGACGCCGTTCATCGAACGTCTAGAAGCAATCAAGCCTTATATTCTTGGTAACGACCGTACTCCAGATCAAGGTCCTAACATTCAGACTCCTGAGCAAATGGCAAAATACAAGCAGTTCGCTGGTTGTATCAACTGTGGTCTATGTTATGCAGCGTGTCCTCAATTCGGTCTAAACCCTGAATTCATCGGTCCTGCAGCACTAACACTTGCACACCGTTACAATCTTGATAGCCGTGATAACGGTTCTGCTGAGCGTATGAAGCTAATCAATGGCGACAACGGCGCATGGGGCTGTACGTTTGTAGGTTACTGTTCTGAAGTATGTCCAAAACACGTTGACCCTGCAGCAGCAGTTAACCAAGGTAAGATCGCATCGTCTCAAGACTTTGTTATCGCAATGCTTAAACCACAGGAGGCATAAGGATGAGCAACCGTAAACCTTACGTTCGCGAAATGACACGTACTTGGTGGAAAGATCACCCTTTCTACCGCTTCTACATGGTTCGTGAAGCAACAATTTTACCACTAATTTTCTTTACTATCTGTCTGCTTGTTGGTTTAGGTAGTTTAGTGAAAGGTCCACTTGCTTGGGCTTCTTGGTTAGATTTCATGGCAAACCCTATTGTGGTTGCTCTGAACATTGTTGCTTTAGCGGGTAGCTTATTCCATGCTCAAACATTCTTTAGCATGATGCCGCAAGTAATGCCTATTCGTCTTGGTGGTAAAACACTGGATAAGAAAGTCGTTGTTCTTGCACAATGGGCAGCCGTTGCTGCAATCACACTACTTGTATTGGTTATCGTTTAAGGAGAATTATTGTGGTAAATCTTAATCCAAAGCGTTCTGACGAACCAGTATGGTGGGGCTTATTCGGTGCCGGTGGTACTTGGTTTGCAATGCTAACACCAGTAACTATCTTAGTTCTTGGTATTTTAGTTCCACTAGGTGTGATTGGTCCTGAATCAATGAACTACCTACGTGTTGCTGGTTTTGTTACTAGCATCATTGGTGCATTATTTGTTATCGGCTCTATCTCTATGCCTATGTGGCATGCGATGCACCGTTTACATCATGGTATGCACGACCTAAAGATCCACACTGGTACTGCGGGTAAAATAGCATGTTACGCATCTGCTGCTCTAGCAACTGTATTATCTGTTGTGTTTATCTTCATGATCTAATAATCATTTAGATACAAAAAAGGTTGGCTTTTTGCCAACTTTTTTTGTGTCTGCTTAAAATAGATAAGCAATATAAAAGGCCACCTAAGTGACCTTTTATATAAAGCTATTCTCGATATAAATCGAAATTACTTCACTCGACCTACGTATTCGCCTGTACGTGTATCAACTTTAACTACTTCACCGATAGCGATGAATAGTGGAACACGAACGACTGCACCAGTAGAAAGTGTTGCTGGTTTACCACCAGTACCTTGAGTATCACCTTTCAGACCAGGGTCTGTTTCAGTCACTTCAAGTTCAACAAAGTTTGGCGGTGTCACTGTAATTGGATTATCATTCCAAAGAGTCAGTGTACAAGTGTCGTTTTCTACTAACCATTTAGCAGCGTCACCTACTGATTTTACATCAGCAGCAATTTGCTCAAAGCTTACGCTGTTCATGAAGTGGTAGAATTCACCGTCGCTGTATAAGTAGTCTAGCTCTACGTCTACAACGTCTGCTAATTCAAAGCTTTCACCTGATTTAAATGTTTTTTCTAGTGTTTTACCAGAAAGCAATCTACGAAGTTTTACACGGTTGAATGCTTGACCTTTACCTGGCTTAACATATTCGTTCTCGATAATTGAGCATGGCTCATTATCTAGCATAAATTTCAAACCGCCTTTGAATTCATTGGTACTTACTGACGCCATGATTTCCTCTTAACATCGTTGAGTTATAAATAATGTCACACATAATAACCCGAAATGACGCTCCTGTTGAGCAAAACTGGCTCAAAGAACTAGCGAATGCGATCTCTGACCCTCATCAGTTACTCTCAACACTAGGTATTGATAGCTCTTCATGGGAGAAAGGGCTAGAAGCGAAAAAGTTATTTGCGTTACGTGTGCCGACAAGTTTTGTCGATAGAATGGAATTTGGCAACCCTTTTGATCCTTTATTACGCCAAGTATTGCCTTTAGATCAAGAATTCGAGGTACATGAAGGATATTCGAACGATCCTTTAGAAGAACAAGACAACGAGCAACCGGGTTTATTACATAAATACAAAAACCGAGTTCTGCTAATTATAAAAGGAGGTTGTGCTGTTAATTGTCGTTATTGCTTCCGTCGTCATTTTCCATATCAAGACAACAAAGGCAGTAAGGCCATTTGGCAAAAATCTATCGATTACATAGCCAACCACCCTGAAATAAATGAAGTCATCTTCTCTGGTGGTGATCCTTTAATGGCAAAAGATCATGAGCTTCAGTGGTTAATTGAGCACATTGAAACAATTCCACACATCAAGCGTCTTCGTATTCACTCTCGTTTGCCTGTGGTAATACCAAATCGTATTACTGATACG
>JAAGZR010000552.1 GCA_024206155.1 Aliivibrio sp. | reverse complement strand
TTATTATTCCAAGCAAGGCAACATGGACTCGGGTCAATATGATTTTCTATCTTCTTACTCATTACTTGACCGGTTTCTAATAATTTTTTCGCTCTATGAGCTGGCATAACACCCACTCCTAAACCATCAATAAAACACTGTTCAGCACTGTGCCAATTGGGAACGATAAGACGACGTTGATTATCTAACTGCCATGTCGAGCGTTTTGGCAATATCTGAGAGGTGTCTTCTAAGCAAATTACAGGATATTTAATTAACTCGGAATGTGGGATTTGATCTTCATAAGCCGCTAATGGATGATTAAGACCAACCACAAATTCCCAGGCGAGTTCTCCCATAGGACGGTATGAGAAATCGCCGCCAATCGGAATGGTTGCAGTTGCGCCAATACCAATATCGGCACGACCCGTCATTAAGGCATCCCACACACCGTTAAACACTTCCATGGTAAGTTGAAGCTCAATATCGGGAAAGGTGGCGTAAAAGTCTCGAACGAGCTGGTTTACCCCATTTTCACGAACGACATTATCTAAAGCAACTGACACACTTTGTTGCCAGCCGTTTGCCACTCGTTGAGTGTTAAATCGAATGTCTTCCATCTCTTTAAGGAGTTTTCTTGTTTGCTCGACAAAATAGGTTCCGGCCGCCGTCAGTTCGACTTTACGGTGTAAGCGAGTAAATAAACATACATTTAATCGCTCTTCTACAGACTTTATGGTGTAGCTGATCGCGCTAGGTACTTTATGTAACTCATCTGCTGCATGACTAAAACTGCCTAATCGTGCAACGGACTCAATTGTGATTAATTCGTGGTATGAAAACATAAAAGACCTGATGTTTATTTATTCGTATCAAATTATTTGATGTAAAGTGCAAATTATATCGTTTCACAAGAGTAGCAACTAGCACATAGAATGCAACGAATTTTAAAAATGTTCAGCTTTGGAGAAGAACATGGAAAACAAAAAACAATCTATACCTTATATCTGGCTTGCAGGCCTAAGTATGTTAGGTTTTTTAGCAACAGATATGTATTTACCTGCATTCGATATTATTCGTGGTGATTTAGCAACATCAGAAAATATGATTGGTTTAACCCTAAGTATTTTCTTGTTAGGTATGGCGATTGGTCAACTTTTTTACGGACGATTGACTCAAAAGTTAGGAACGAAAAAATCACTGATCATTGGTTTAAGCATTTTTGCAGTTAGTAGTTTAGCTGCTTCATTTTCAACCAGTGTCGAAATGCTATTAGTTGCACGTTTCTTCCAAGCGTTGGGTGCTTGTAGTGCTAACGTTATTTGGCAAGCAATGGTTATTCAGCGTTACGATGCGAAAACATCACAGCGTATTTTTGCGACAATTATGCCATTAGTTGCTCTTTCTCCTGCATTGGCTCCTTTATTAGGTGCTGCGATTGAAAAGTTCTACGGTTGGTCAATGATTTTCGTAACATTAACGATTATTGGTGTTGGCTTAGCGGTAAGAACGCTTGCAGATAAAGAACCAAAACAAGAGCAAGCAACATCAGGAAAAACCATTACTTTTCGTGATGTTATCAAGTCAAAAAAATTCACAGGAAATATGTTAATTTACGCAGCAAGCTCAGCGATCTTCTTTGCGTGGTTAACGGGGTCACCGTTTGTAATGACTCAAATGGGCTATTCAGGTTCTGATATCGGTTTAAGTTATGTTCCACAAACTATTGCCTTTATCGTTGGTGGTTACGGTTGTCGTTGGGCATTGGAACGCTTCAATGCACAGCAAGTACTGCCATGGATTTTAAAATTATCTATCGCGAGTGTGGTTACGGTTTTCTTAGTGTCATGGAGAATGGATGTATCATCAATCATTCCAATGCTCATTCCGTTCTGCTTCTTAGCGGCGGCAAATGGTGCGGTGTACCCAATTGTAGTGAATAACGCATTAATTGATTTTAAAGAAGGCAGTGCTGTTGCTTCTGGTCTACTTAATTTCTTACAGATGCTTTTCTGTGTAGCGGCAAGTGCAATGGTATCGAGCATTAGCTACATGGGGGCAATCTCTATGGGGAGCATCATGTTATTGCAATTGGTTTTCTTATTCATCGGTGCAGTCATGGTGTTTAAAGCGAACAAAGAAGAAAATAGGGTATTAGCAGAGCAATAATCTGTATAAAATGATGTGCTAAAAATAGCATTGAGCGTAACTGCCAATGCTATTTTTTTTGTTTATAAGAAACAAAAATCCATTTATTTTTTCTTTATCAGTACTGGTTCAATATCAATCTCATAACCAGAATAAAAAATCTTACTTGGACTGTATTCTCTTTTTGTCACTAAATGTTCCGTATTAAATTGAATATCAACTCGTGGAAAAATTTTATTAGTCACAAAGACATGATTTTGTTTAAGGTTAAAATTAAACGTGATTTGTTCTTTTTTTAGTGTCGATCTTAAAGTGAGTAAATCTTGGTTAGATTTTTCTTTTGAGCGAAGGATCTTTTCAGCTAATTCAGGTGATTGTCGTTCAATATTTATCTGCTCAATTTTAATGATTTGTGCGTTGATATCATCACAGTGCTTTTGTAGTGAGTGAAGTGTTTCTTTTTGATTACTGAAATCGTGAAAAGCGTGAACTTTTGTATATGCACCTCCTTCAATACCGAGATTCGCTGTTTTAATTAGGCCATTTGCTGTAGCGCTTCCGCCACTAATTGTTCCGTGTTTTTCTGATTTATCGATAACAAAAATAGAGCCTAGAGATTCAAGCTCGCAGTGATTTGAATGCAATGCAATATGAATATCGTTGTGTGCCATTATATGTGCATTTTGAGCGAGTTTTGTGGTCACTCTACCTTCTGCTGTTATGCGACATATTAAAGCTTCTCCATCAGCGACAGGGCGTCCAATGATCCCATTCATCACAGTGACATCACCTTTAGCATTGACTTCTGCATTCTCGATAAAGCCACCAACGATAATATTTCCTTCTGCTGATACTTTCATTCCAGGTTCAATGTTTTCTTGAACAAAAATACTGCCATCAAATGAAACGTGACCTGATGTCGCATTCACATTTTTTAGGGTTAGAAGATTATCAACCGTAACGCCAGAGGCATGAATTAAAGGCGAACCATCGATATCGGCAAGCAGTATATTTGAATCAGAAGAAGAGATTGAAGAGCCTGGGTAAAGCTGAAAATCAGAATCAATGCCAGAAGCCGCAATGATACGTTTCCCTGTTATAGTAAGGCCGTTTGTTCCTAGTGTAGCAGAGATTTTTTTCATCAATGGTGTGTTTTTTTTAACACTAATTACTTCCCCTAGATCTCGCATATCAACATGGCCACCATCCATTTCTTGTGGCTGTAATATACGTTCTAGAATATTAGGTACAAGAGACTTAAACTGCGTATCTTGTCCTGCGATTGGTGCTTGGCCGACAGCAATGATGTTTGAAATTGTTTCCCCTGGCTTAAGAACTTGGCTTTTTAATAATAGACTTTTAAGGTTATCTTTATTGATACCTTTCAAAATATGTTTATTTGTTAATGCTTCTATTATTAATGGGCCGCGTAACGGTATACCGCCATAAGCACCTGTTACGGTCATGGTCGCGGTCATTTCATCTTCTTGC
>JAAGZR010000551.1 GCA_024206155.1 Aliivibrio sp. | reverse complement strand
TCACACAGACCAGAAGTAGGATACCGTCTATGGATCAAAATCCGCAGTCACAGCTAAAATTACTTGTAATCAAAGGCAAGGAACAAGGCTATCTGACCTACGCAGAAGTTAACGATCACCTACCAGAAGAAATTGTAGATTCTGAGCAGGTTGAAGATATTATTCAAATGATCAATGACATGGGCATCAAAGTGGTAGAAACCGCACCTGATGCTGATGACATGTCATTGAATGATGATGATGCCGTAACTGATGAAGATGCAGCAGAAGCCGCTGCAGCCGCACTATCAAGTGTAGAAAGTGAAATTGGCCGTACAACGGATCCGGTTCGTATGTACATGCGTGAAATGGGTACCGTTGAACTTCTTACTCGTGAAGGCGAAATCGACATCGCCAAGCGTATTGAAGAAGGCATCAATGAAGTTCAGTGCTCTGTTGCTGAATTCCCAGGCGCTATTTCATACCTATTAGAACAATTTGATAAAGTTCAAGCTGAAGAGATTCGTCTTACTGACATCATTTCTGGTTTTGTTGATCCAAATGATGATGGTTCTGCAGCACCAACAGCAACACACATCGGCTCAGAACTGAGTGAATCTGATCTAGACGATGAAGATGATGATGGTGATGATGAAGAAACTGAAGAAGAAGAAGATGTAGGTATTGATCCAGAGCTTGCTTTGGAGAAATTCACAGAGCTTCGTACTTCTTATCACAATATGCAGCTTGCTTTTGAAGAGCATGGCCGTGATAACGCAAAAGCACGCGAAGCGATTGGCGAGCTTACTGACGTATTCCGTGAATTCAAGCTGATCCCTAAACAGTTTGATTACCTAGTAAAAGAAATGCGTGGCAGCATGGATCGTGTTCGTACACAAGAGCGCTTAGTTATGCGTATGTGTGTGGAATACGGCAAAATGCCTAAAAAATCATTCATTTCACTTTTCTCTGGTAACGAATCATCGATTGAATGGTTTGATGAGATCATGGCTTCAGACAAGCCATACGTTGAGCGTTTGAAGCGTTACGAAGAAGACATTCGTCGTTCAATCTCTAAACTAGACAGCATCGAAAAAGAAACAGGTTTACCTGTAGAGAACATCAAAGACATCAGCCGTCGCATGTCTATCGGTGAAGCTAAAGCTCGCCGTGCGAAAAAAGAAATGGTTGAAGCAAACTTACGTCTTGTTATCTCTATTGCTAAGAAATACACGAACCGTGGTCTTCAGTTCCTAGATCTTATCCAAGAGGGTAACATCGGTCTAATGAAGGCAGTAGATAAATTTGAATACCGTCGTGGTTACAAGTTCTCTACTTATGCAACATGGTGGATCCGTCAAGCGATCACTCGTTCAATCGCTGACCAAGCACGTACGATCCGTATTCCAGTTCACATGATCGAAACGATCAATAAACTGAACCGTATCTCACGTCAAATGCTACAAGAAATGGGCCGTGAACCATTACCAGAAGAACTTGCAGAGCGCATGCAAATGCCTGAAGACAAGATCCGTAAGGTTCTGAAGATCGCTAAAGAGCCAATTTCAATGGAAACACCAATCGGTGATGATGAAGATTCGCACCTAGGTGATTTCATCGAGGATAATACCCTTGAACTTCCAGTTGATTCAGCTACATCAACTAGCCTGAAGTTTGCTACAAATGACGTTCTTGCTGGTTTAACACCTCGTGAAGCAAAAGTACTTCGTATGCGTTTTGGTATTGATATGAATACAGACCATACTCTTGAAGAAGTCGGCAAACAATTTGACGTAACGCGTGAACGTATTCGTCAAATCGAAGCAAAAGCGCTTCGCAAATTACGTCACCCAAGTCGTTCAGAAGTATTACGTAGCTTCTTAGACGAATAATTAAACATAATTATTTGTTAATAGAATCAAAAAGGTGGGCTTAGGCTCACCTTTTTTCGATCTAGATGCATATTTTCAATCAACTGATTAAAAAGCAGACGCCTTATGTCTAGACACTGTTTTCATCTTCCCCTATAATCACCACCTACAGCGGCCCCTTAGCTCAGTGGTTAGAGCGCACGACTCATAATCGTTCGGTCCCCAGTTCAAATCTGGGAGGGGCCACCAAATTAGAAAAGGCTGATAAGTATTTTTACTTATCAGCCTTTTTGCTTTTTAATTTATCTTCTTTTTCTTGATGATGAATAAGTACCCCACCAAG
>JAAGZR010000550.1 GCA_024206155.1 Aliivibrio sp. | reverse complement strand
TGGCTAAAATAGCGAGGAACGAGCAAAAGCCAACTGTTTTTTGTCCTTATTAATTAGCTTGTTAGGTGAACTAAACACCGAACTACGCCATTGATTGTATTTTATGGCCACACTTACAGCAATAAAAATATTTATAAACAAACTCATTAGGTAAAAGCCAAGTTTGAAATTTACTACGATTTGATTCGAGTAGCTTAACTACAGAACCAGAATGGACTAAAGCTCTTTTGTTGCAACTAGGACACTTGAAGAAAACCGAAATCATAATCACAGACCAACCAAGTGCTACTACACAAATTATGAATGGAATAAATAGGTTTATTGCAACGAAGAAAATAGGAATCATAAGCCAAAATAACTTAGCCGTTATTGAGGATGCTAACCAATAATAATTAAACAAAAACTTATTCAAAACACCGATCCCTGTGGTTCACCTAACGCTTTGCTAAGCGGCAATAAAACTGTTGGCTAAAATAGCGAGGAACGAGCAAAAGCCAACTGTTTTTTGTCCGTTTAAGCAACTTGTGTACGCCCAGCATGGGCATGGACTAATGAGGTGAAAGTCCTCTGTATGAAGATCACCGTTTATTTAACATACTGTTATTAAACGCTAAATACTAGCGAATGGCAAGGGCTTATCCGTGAGGGTTGGTCTGGAGGAAGCCTCGAGCAAACTTGCGAGCTGATGAACAAGAACATCATATGAGGCGTAGGCTAGCGGTGAGTTGGCACAAGACGACGAAACCACGTGATCTAATGGCCACCGTAAATGATGCAGCAGTGCAAAGACAGTGCATGTCCTTATCTGGGGAGATCTGCTTAACATGCGATCATAATGAAACCAGTAGGCTCTGGTACAGATTAGTCTAGGCATTATTATTTTCCTGTTAATAATAATGAGCAAATAAAACAGGAAATGATAGCGTTTAAGGTGGCAACATTTTAAATGATTAAGCAGAAGTCAGCAGACGGCATAGTAGCCAAACGCCCATCGTAATGGTTGGGACAAGGTGAAGGCCTGAACATTTAGATGAAAGAGGAGCCTAGTTTAACTTGTCTATACTTACTACGCCGTCAGGCGTTTACTCTATACAGCGTTGTAACTCGAAGCCATCTTTTAACCCAGATTTATTCCAACAATTCCTTGAGCCGATGAATTTACAGCGTGCTTGGCAACGTGTTAAAGCGAACAAAGGCGCAGCGGGTGTCGATGGTTTATCCATTGACGCCTTTAGCACTTGGGCGAAACAAGGTGGCTGGGCTGCCTGTAAAATTCAATTGGAGCAAGGTTGTTATCAACCTAATGCAGTCAGACGTGTTGAGATTGATAAACCCGAAGGCGGTCAACGTGCCTTAGGTATCCCAACCGTACTTGACCGCATTATTCAACAAGCGATAACACAGGTATTAACCCCGCTGTTCGATCCATTCTTTTCAGAGAATAGCTTCGGCTTTCGTCCTAATAAGAATGCGCAACAAGCGGTCTTTCAAGTAAGGGAGATGATTAAAAACAAGCGGACATTTGCCGTTGATGTCGATTTGTCAAAGTTCTTTGACCGCGTCAATCATGATTTATTGATGACTAAGTTAAGCGCTAAAGTACACAGTAAACCGCTGTTACGACTTATCGGGAAATACTTACGTGCCGGTGTCATGGTTAATGGTAAGTTATTAGCGAATGCTGAAGGCGTTCCCCAAGGTGGTCCACTTTCTCCTTTATTATCGAATATCATGTTAGATAGTTTAGACAAAGAATTGGAAAGCCGAGGGCATCAATTCGCGCGTTATGCCGATGATTTTATTATATTGGTGAAATCAAAACGGGCAGGATATCGAGTGCTGACAAGTATCACGCGCTACTTAGCGACCAAACTTAAACTCATTGTTAACGAGCAGAAAAGTCAGGTGGTTAAGGTGAGTCAAAGTAAATTCCTTGGCTTTACTTTTAAGCGAGGAAAGCTCCAGTGGCATGCAAAAACAGTGTACTTATTTAAGCAAAAGATAAGGCGGCTGACGAACCGTAATTGGGGCGTGAGTATGGGCTATCAATTGTTTAAGGTGAGTCAATTTTTGCGAGGCTGGATAAACTACTATGGCATAGCCAATACTTATCAAGCGAGTGTCGATTTGGATCATTGGATACGCCGTCGAATAAGAATGTGTTACTGGCGCCAATGGCGTAAGCCGCGAACTAAGGTACAAAACTTATTGAAACGGGGCGTCAATATTCAATCTGCTGTTGCTTGTGGTATCACGAGTAAAGGTCCGTGGCGAAGCTCGAAAACACCGGGCATTCAACAGGCCTTAAGTAAGAAGTATTTGGCTAACGCGGGGTTGTATTCGTTAAGGGAGGGATGGATCAGGGTACATTACCCTAATCAGCTTGCTTAATTAGGGTCACTAAATGAACCGCCCTGTGCGGAGCCGCATGCAGGGTGGTGTGGGGGCTGAAGGCTAGATACCTTCGGCTACCCGATTAGATTATTCACAATGACCTAACTCGGCTAACCGAGATACGATTCCCCGATTGATCACATTTATTCGAATTTACACCAACTTGAATTTTAGAACCACTACGTTGAGCAGCTAGCAATATAGACAAAATAATTTGTAAGTCAGCATCACCTTCTCTAACGATATAAAAACTTGACACACAATTTTTAGGGTTTACATGGGCAGCTTCTGTTTTAAACAATAAGATGCC
>JAAGZR010000549.1 GCA_024206155.1 Aliivibrio sp. | reverse complement strand
ATGTATCCTGCCCTAGTCGCTAACCGCTTCCAAGGACTTAGCCTCTTCTGCCTCACTAGGTTTTTCAGTAACTTCATTTTTAAGTTGCTCCAACGCTTCGTCATATCCTGGCATTTTTTTAATTGTTTCTAAAGAACCTACGGCTACTTCTCTAGTAAACTGTATTTCGGTTATAAGCTGCTGCATGACTCTAGCCATTGCATCAACTTTGTTTTTCATTTCTATTAGTGTGTTTTCTTTCATTTTAATTTTTCTTTTTTTACAAAGTTTCTTACACCTGTCCAGTTAAGGTCGTTGTATATATCTTGCTCGGTTATATTTATTTTACCATATATCTTCGAAGTCTTCTCCTTCGCCAGCTTTTGAATAATCCGTTGGCCTAATCGCGAAAAAATCAGTATGAGTGACCCCGCCGGTAAGATGATAGAACCAATCAAGATTACTCGCTGCTTTACTGTCATACGCGAAATACGATCCAAGGTCAACATAACCAAGTTCCACAAGTTTTTCATTTGCTCTCTTTTTTATAAATTGTTTTAAATCATTAGCTGATATACCTTCAATATCTCCAGCTTCAAACATTTTGTCAATATAATTACTTTCAAGCTTGACCATAGTCTCAGCGGCTTTAATTATATCTTGTCTACATAAGTGAAGTAATTGATCGTTTTCACTGCACATATCACGGTATAGCTTGCAACCCATTTTACTGTGCAATGATTCGTCTCTTACTGACCATTTCATTTGTTGCCCGATACCCTTGAGTAAATTTCGAAGCTGAAAACTATAAAGCACTGCAAAAGCACTATACAAACTAACTCCTTCAGCGAAGGCTGAAAATACAGCCAAGCTTTTCGCAATACCCACATGATCATTACCGTCGTAAGCAACCAAATTATCAAATCTAGCAGACGTCGCTGGTTCGTGTAAAAATGCTTCATAATCTTCTAGCTTTAAAGTTTCATTTAAATAGCTGTATGCCACAGCATGCACAGTTTCCTGTGAGCCAAACATCATAGCCATTTGTCTTATTTCGTGTTTAGGAAACCACGATACGACGTTTTGGGTCCAATAGTCTGATACCGCGCATTCCGTTTGCGCAAATCCAAGAAGTATGTTCCCGACAAGGTGTTTTTCTTTTTCGTTAAGTCTTTCATTCCAATCTTTTATATCGCTCTGCATTGAGATTTCAGTATGTAACCAAAATGCTTGAGCTTGTTTTAACCAACCTTCGTTGTAGTATTCAGGATAATCAAATGGTTTGTACGCTATGCGCTCATCGAATAATCCCATTTATTTAAAAATTTCTAATGCTATATCAATAAAAGGTATATATAATACATGCGTTATTTGATCTCGTTCATCGTAAGTTCTTGCTCCTAGTAATACACCTGGATATGTGCCTACTGATAAACTCCAGTTTTTACTCTGTTTTGATTCCATATTTATCTTGTATTTCTACTAATTCTTTAAATTTAACTTTGTTTCTAACTTCCCAGCTCCACTTCCACCATTTATCTATTTGCCGTTCAGCATACTTTTTTCTAGCTAATCTTTTAGCTTCGAAAGGATTAACCTTACTGTCTCGTCGCATTCCTTATGATTTTGTGGTTTATATAATGTAAGTGGCCCTAATCGTCTTTCAGTAATTAGTTTTTTAAATAATTTCCAACGTAATGGAAATGATTCGTTTGCTCTACCTTTAGTTTCAATTATAAAACCCTTACCTACAAAGTCTGGTGTATATTTTATATTAAGTATTTTTTTGTTACCTCTGTTTTTGTAGTCCCCTTTGCCATTGCCACACCTTTCGTATGATTCAAATGGGAAGTCAAAAGACTCTGATAACTCAAATGTTTGACCTTCATATAAAGCAGTTATTTTAGCTTTACGTAAGGCCATATACATATAACGCTCAAGACCAGACGCGAAGTTGATCCCATCATATGAGATCTTCTTCGACTGTACTGGACCTTTTTTGCGTTTAAAAGATTTCTTCCCCATAAACATCTATATTGTTAATACCTTCGTTGTCTTCCCATTTTTGATGTAATAAAGCTTCTTCAATTTCATCACGTAAACAATGTCTTGCTGATTCAAGATACAATATAGCATCCATAAGCTCTTCCTGTACATCAACAATGAATCTACCTAGATCTTTTTTCTGACCTTCGATCTCTTGCATCATTGTAGCTCCATATTTCTTTTGACCTATCAAGCTACGTTCGTCCATCTTCCTTAGTACGTTTTGTACTATCTTGTCTTGTGTTTTAATTTGCATCTTTTACGAATGTTCCGTTAATCATTTTACCTGTTCTAGCAGCTATCTCAGTGTAAGCAGCATCAATACAGTCTTCAATTTCAAAACCCTCTTGATAAGCTAAGTTAGTCAATACAACAACCATATCACCTATAGCGTCTTGTATTTCAGGCTTGTCTTTTTTAAGCAATGCTTGAGCAAGCTCGCCAGCCTCTTCCATAAGCTTGACGTACTGAGTATGTGAGTTGCCTGTTTGGTATATACCTCTTTTAGCTGCCCAATCACGTATTAAATCAAATCTTTCTGCCGAAGAACTTGGTGTATGATGAGGATTAAAAAACGCTTCATAAAAAGCTTTGTTATATATATAACATCTCTTAGCGTTATACATTGACTCTTTAACGTTAGCCATTATCCACAAAACGTTTTGTTCTGTAATTTCGAACTGGCCAAAATCAGTTTGCCATTTTAAACCTATGTTATCCCTTAATCTACCTTTTAATTTATTAACTGGTACTGGAAAAGTTGAGGTTTGTTGTGTTGCGTTTATTTTCATTTTATTAAATAAGTTTTTATATAATTTTCTGTCGACTTTATAGCCGTAAGACTTTTGAAGTTCTATTTCACGGTCTGATATATAATCTATATCGTCTGACTGTTCAAGAACTTCATACTCATTCTCCTTATAACCTTGCATAAGGGTAACCCGTGTATTAAGATTACGTGTAACACCGATCTTTTTACCTGGTATGTGGTATAAATAATACATAATTTTTAAAGTTTATCGTTATACAAATGCATGTTGTGAGCATGGTGGTAATACCAACCAATTTCAATATTTAATCTCTCTGCGATCATTTTTTGCAATGATGAAAACTGATACTGATCATTACAGAAACCGTACCAGATGTCATTAGAACGCATATAGACAGACATACAAAGCTCATTGTTTATAATACTAAACTGTATTGCGTAAGTACAAGGTGTATCTTTCTTGTATTTACCGTTTTCTTTAGCGTCATAAATACTTATAGCAGCGTGTCTAGTATCTTTGCAAGACTTTAACTTAGCACATACATAATCTATTTGACAACTACGTTTCCATTGATAACCATAATTGCTATTTACATTACCGTGTTGGTCTGCCATGTTATACCATATTGGTGGTATTTTACCGTACAGTTCACCAAGCTTTTTAATATTTGGATCACCAGATAAATACCACCGCCATTCAGCTTCAGCGTATTTTAAACTCCAGTTACGTTGTTTGTTTGATATATAATTATCTAGCGGATCTATAATATAAAAGCCGCAATTAAATATAGCTTTTGTATCTCCAAAATCTATGCCTTCAATTATAATATTATCAAGCACAGTTTCATATGCTTCATTAGCGTTTTGATATGTGTTTTTCATAATAGTATTTGTAGTATTCGTAAATCTTTTCCCATATTAAATCTCTAATATAATGACTAGGATCTTCATAGGTTCTACCGTTGTTTGTTATAACTATAGACCATTTAGCATCGTTAATAGCTTTTGGTGCAATGTATATTTTATTACGTATACACCATCTATATGCTTTAAGATCATGCTCT
>JAAGZR010000548.1 GCA_024206155.1 Aliivibrio sp. | reverse complement strand
CTTATCTCACCTTTATGACTCTCTACTAGCGCTGCCGCTTTAACTTCTGATAAGCACTCGCGTGACATATTGGCATGAATAAGGGCCACTTGAAGTGGAGGTAAGCTTGGATTAAACGCCGCATTCTCAGCGTACATGCCGAGATAAATGTGACCACTTTTCATTTCAAGCGCAATACCACTGATGTTATGTGAATAAGGTGCATGGCTATGATTCGCCGCTTCTATAGCACTAATTAATAAAGCAGAATCCGTCTCTAGTGTTAGATTATGCGATACAGACGCTAACAAACCGCCTTCAATCCCCAGATCTTTAGGACCAAATGATTCTGGTAAATACTCTTGCAATGACATCTCATCACGTTCAGGTAATTGCACCATTAAACTATCAGCCGTTGTCAGTTCGTTCATGAATTGACGACAGTGGCCACAAGGGCTGAAGTTGATAGTAATGTCAGATATTCCGGTTTCACTGTTGATCCAAGCGTGACTAATCGCAGATTGCTCAGCATGAACCGTTTGGCCCAATTGAACACCACTAAACTCCATGTTTGCACCAAAATAAAGATCACCTGAGTTACCACGAACAATGGCACCAACATGAAAATTAGAAATTGGGGCAACAGAGAATGCCGCGGCAAGAGGAAGTAAGGCTAAACGTAATTCTTTATCATTGATTTTGCTTTCAGCAAGTAGGCCTTGAAATTGCGCTTTAGTAATGATGCCTTTAAATTGGGTATTAATTAAAGAAGACAGCGCTGATTGTAAATCAGAAGGCAGATCAGAAAGGGCATTGTCTAAGCGTTGTTGTACTGTTGTAGAGTGTAGAGTGGTCATCGGTGTGATCCTTTTTAATTTCTTCTGAGCTCATTATTAGGGACTATAGCCATAGAAACGTAGATAAATATCACACTCATTGATGTAAAGATACATTATTTACATCAATGAGAGAGAGGTCACACTGATTTGATGCGATTTTAATCAATTAGCCTTTTATAAATACTAATAATGTATAAATAAGTGGTGCAACTAATGAAGTTATGATCCCACAAATAACTAAGGCAAGAGAGCTAAACGCCGCATCTTGAGAGTTAACTTCAGCAGCTTGTGCAGTACCAAGGGCGTGAGAAACATTACCCATGGTTAATCCTCTTGCCAGTGAGCTTTTAATTCCCAACATATTATAAATAGGGTAAGCACAGATAGCGCCCATTAAGCCTGCTAATAACACTAAGATAGCCGCGATAGCCGCCTCACCTTGTAATTGGCTTGAGATAGCCATCGCAATCGGTGTGGTCACTGATTTTGGTAAAATACTCGCAACCAACTGCATATCAGCCCCCATCCATACCGCTAAGAAAGCACCTGACAGCATAGAGAACAGTGAGCCAACACTACAAGCAAGTAGGATGATTTTCCAGTTTGCACGAATATGCGGTAACTGCTCATACAGCGGGTACGCCAGAGCAACAACAGCAGGTTGCAGCAAGTAACTTAAAAACGCATTGTCAGCGTAGTAGGTTTCATAAGGTACCTGTAATACCATTAAGATCGGGATAACGATAAAAACACTCAGCAATAATGGATTATTGATTGGGTGAGGAAAACGTTTAGCGAACCACCGGGCCGAATAAAAAACAATAACGGTTAAAATGACCCACATTATTTGTTTCCTCTATCAAGACGATCAATAAGTAATGAAAGGCAAACTAAAACCAATAATGAACCACCAGCGGTACTGACAATGATTGGAATCGCATTGTTGATTAATAAATCGAAATGCGTCATTAACCCAACAGAGATTGGAATAAATAAAATCAACATATTCCGCATGAAGAATTGGCAACCTGTCGCAGCCCAGTCCGGCCTGCATACACCAATGACCATTGCAGTGAATAAAATCAGCATTCCAATAATACTGCCCGGTACTGAAATATTTAGCCACGATTGAATGCCGTTTCCAGCAAACAATGAAGCAAAAATCCATGCGAAAGAGTAAAGGTATTTAATCATGATACTAACTGTTGTACGTAATTATAAACGGCCCGCAAAATAGCGGTTTTCTTGTCATTACCTTCAGATTCCAAATACAAAGTTTCAAAACTTGATTCGTAATCAGGTAAATGGGTTTGGAAATAATCTTGCAGATGAGCCTGCCACTTTAATTGTTCAGCTTCATTAAGTGTATGCGGGAAATTACGCGCACGGTAACGGAACAATAATGGTTTGATGCGAGGGTCAGTGACATTAGGTTCAAAATCGATAAGCTGCTCAGGCGTTGATTGACGGATCATATCAATCGTCGTTTTATCAGCATGAGAGAAGAAACCATCATAGAGTAGGGTATCTACATTGGTCGATTTCTCGTAATTAGGTTCAATGCTGTAAAGCGCAATTAGCTTTTGTCTGATCTCAGGGTTATCACGGATCACTTTAAGATTGCGTAGGCAGGCTTCTCTGTCCACATTGAGGTTCGCAGCATTCTCAGCAGTCAGTGTTTTAGCCGGTGCAAGAACAGGACATTTGTTTAAATGCACTAACTTAACTGGAACTGGCAATTCATCAGGCGCAAGATCTGAACGTTTGGTATACATGCGTTGATGCAATTGCTCTGCATCTAATTTTAGGAATACACTTGGGTCTAATGCTAAATCAATCGTAATTACAGCGTTGTTATTGGTTGGATGCCAAGCAACAGGAACAATCCAGCTAATATTGCCTCTATCTACGCCAAACATACCAGACACATGCATTAATGGCGTCATTTCAACTATGTCGATTAATGTCGCTGCTTTTTTCTTGTTTCGCATAGAAAGTAAGTAGTTAAACATTTTTGGTTGAGCTTTTTTAACGACTTTCGCTAACTCGATAGTGGCAATTACATCGGCCATAGCATCGTGGGCATTTTCATGTTCAATGCCATTTTCTAGAGAGAGTTTTTCTAATTTAAAGCTTGGTTTGCCTTCTTCGTCTTTTGGCCACTCGATGCCTTCAGGACGTAGGGCATAAACAGCACGCATCACATCAAGCAAATCCCAACGTGAATTACCATTTTGCCAGCTCCAACCATACGGTTCGAAGAAGTTGCGATATAAGGTGTAGCGCGAGACTTCATCATCAAAACGAATGTTATTATAGCCTAGCGAGCAGGTATTTGGCTGTGATAGTTCATGATGAATTTTGGCGATAAACTCAGGCTCTGATAACCCCTTGCTTACTGCAGTTTGTGGTGTGATACCCGTAATTAAACACGCTTCTGGAGAGGGTAGATAATCAATTGGAGGACGACAGTAAATAACTAATGGCTCACCTATGATATTGAAATCTTCATCGGTACGAACCCCAGCAAATTGGCATGGGCGATCGAGAGATGGGCTAGTTCCCCATGTTTCATAATCAAAAAAGAAGAAACTTGGTGCGTTATCCTGCGGCATAAGTGTGTCCAATTAAGAGCAATACATTAATTATCAGAGATCTATCACATAATCGCAAGGGATTAGAAACAGAAGAGAAAGAAAAGTGAGAAGTATATTTTTATTCTTAGCCTAGAGACCCGATTTACCCAAATATCCTTAATTTCGAGATAAATCAGTGTACAGCTTTTGGAATTGTGTCTTAAGAGTGAAAATTAGAAATAAATGAATCTAAAATTGTCTATTTTGTTAATCATCACCTATATTCTTTTGAGCAATAACTTAATTTGGGATAAAAAATTAAAGCGAAATCGAGATAATGATATAGGAATTATTATGAATAAATATATGGCAGAGTTTGTAGGTACATTTTGGCTTGTGTTAGGAGGGTGCGGCAGTGCTGTATTGGCTGCTGGTTTTCCTGAACTCGGCATTGGTTTTTTAGGTGTATCACTTGCATTTGGTCTAACGGTATTAACAATGGCCTTTGCAATTGGTCACATATCAGGTTGCCATTTAAATCCAGCTATATCTATTGGTTTATGGGTTGGTGGCCGTTTTGATGCTAAAGATTTAGTACCATACATCATCTTTCAAGTTATTGGTGGTATTGCAGCAGGTGGTATCTTATACCTAATCGCAAGTGGCCAAGCTGGTTTTGATCTTGCTGGTGGTTTTGCAGCAAATGGTTATGGTGAGCATTCTCCAGGTGGTTATACATTAACAGCGGCATTGATTACGGAAATTGTCATGTCAGCTATGTTCTTAATCGTCATTATGGGTTCAACAGATAGCCGTGCTCCTGCTGGCTTTGCTCCAATCGCAATTGGTTTATGCTTAACACTAATTCACTTAATCAGTATCCCTGTGACTAATACTTCTGTTAACCCTGCTCGAAGTACAGCGGTTGCCGTTTATGTAGGTGACTGGGCAACATCTCAACTTTGGTTGTTCTGGTTTGCTCCGATTGTAGGTGCTGTAATTGGTGCACTTATCTATAAAGTAATGGCAAAAGAGTCATAATCGTTTAGAGATTGAATAGAAACAAAAATGCCGATGATTGATGTCATCGGCATTTTTTATTTAACTTCTTTTTAAGACTAATTAAATGACTACTTTTGATTTACGCTTTCCATCTCAGCTAAATCGTATTCTCTGATATCGATTTTAGCGTAATCATTACAGCTTGAGCAGGCGTAGTACTTTGCTCCATCACTGTATTGATGTTGTAATACCATCGCTGGCTTTCTACACCAATCGCAGTGACCTTCTAAATTAAACATATGACTTTCTCTATTATTTATTCTTTGAGTTTACACGCTATACAATTATTGTTACATTTTTATAACATGTAAAAGTGACGCAAAGTATATAGAGATGCCAAAATTTGTAAAGGCCTTCTGTAATTATTGACGAGTAGCACTATTTTATTTGGTTATAGGCCTTATTTATTTCGGCTAACATCACACCATCAGCACCATGATCAGGGTGGTGGAGCTGGACAAGCTTTCTGTATTGTTTTTTAATCTCTGAGTTATTACTTTGCGGCGTTATACCAAGCAATTGGTAAGGACTAAATTGTGGTGGTGATGATTTTCTTGTGCCATCAAGCTCGATATTTAAACGCTTTATTGTAACCTCTTGAGCGTCGGCTCTTATTTTCAATTTATCATTCGAATCTTGCAGTTGTTTGATTTTTTCATTTTGCAGTGATTTAGCAAAGCTTGATTGAGTGTTTCCACTTTTACTTTCTCTGAATGTTTTTCTTAATCTAAATAGTAAGAAAACCAAAATAGTGCACATAATCGCTATTAATAAATAGCTACCAAAGGTGAACAGAGCGGTAGGTTTTTCCATTTTTGTAATGATGATGGTTTTTGGCTCTGGTGTAATTTCAGTAACCTTAGGCGTGTTGGTTTTTTCAGATGCTTCAAGCTCTTGCTTGAGCCTAGAATTATGTTGCTGTTCAGCCAATGAAGTCAATACTCGTTTGTATCCAAGTATGGCTTCGCCATGACCATTATGTGATGCGATTTGGTACCACAATGAGGCATTGTATAAATCGACACTGCCAGACAAACCGTATTCGTAAATCTCACCCAAATAGAATTGAGAAGGAGGGTGGTTTTGTG
>JAAGZR010000071.1 GCA_024206155.1 Aliivibrio sp. | reverse complement strand
TAGCTGTTTTAGGATTTATCTTTGCCATCTTTCTTTTTATTTTGTAATTTTATAATTTCTTGAACTCTTTGCTCTTCTTTAGTTAATGCTCTAATTTGTTTTTTAGTTAAACCTAAATCTAGTAGCATTTTAACTTGATCTGATTTATTAAGATCAAATAGTTTTTTAGTTTGCTTTTCAGTTTCAGTTAATACTGGTTTGTCTTCAGCTAAACCAAAATAAGGTAATCCAACGTCCCAACCTGACCAACCTAAGGCTAGTGCTACTTTTTGCCAGTTTTCCGTAGCAGGATTTAATATGTTACGCATGTTATTCATTTTCATAACAGCTCTGTCTAATGGTATGTTAAATGCGGCTGATATAACCTGCGCGCCAGCTAAATAAGCTGGGTTGTCCATACTAAAACCTTTTTCTTTTATTTCTTTTCTATTTCAAGAAACAGTCCTAGCTGCTGATTTTAATTTTCTAATCTTAGACCCATGCGCTGGAGCTATAGAAAGTAAATCATCAAGTGCTTCTTCAAACTTAGGCGACCTCTTGTCTGCTTGCTCAGCTATTGTCATTAAGGCGTTTTTAACACCAGCAATAACCGCGCCTTGTATACCAAGACCTTTTAACTGCGAATCAATAGCACCATTTATAGTTCTTTCAAACTTTTGTTCTTTATTCTTTTCTGTTAACTCTTCATCGTCTTCATCATCATCAAACAATGCCCAAGCTAAACCGCTTTGTAGTGCGTTGAATAAAAAGTTTTGCATAGCGCCGTAGTAAACTATCTTAGATATATTACTTTTCCAATCACCCCTTTTGTTTACTAGATCTTGTACAGCTCTTTTTTGTATACGTACATACTGAAGCTGTGTGTTACCGAATTGAAGTATAATACGACCAATTAAAGATCTTTGTTGCTGACTAATTTTAGATGGACTACTAGACTGCTGGTTTTCTTCAGCTATAGCTCTAAAGTCATTAAAAGCTTGTTCTTC
>JAAGZR010000070.1 GCA_024206155.1 Aliivibrio sp. | reverse complement strand
AAGATCCAATCACTTCATCAAGGTGATGTGGATTTATTAAATGACCTTTATTTTTTTGGTGATGTGGACGTAGATGAAACTCGCGGAACGTGTGTAACAGACCGCGCTATATCACCATTTGAAGTCTGTACTCTTGAAGTAAGCAGTAATGGCGGTGAAGGCACAATTATCTTAGCAGATGGACAAGAAATCCAAATAAACAAACCAGCACCAACAATTACTCCCCTTGTAACATCAGGTGGCAGTAGCGACGGTGGTAGCCTTGGGTTCTTATCTATCATCGGCTTACTTGGCCTTGGCTTCATCAGAAAAAAGTAATACGTTGAACTTTAAATGTAATCACTCAAAAATCAGTTTTCTATCCATATTTGCCAGCCATAAGAAACACGGGGTTGTCTCATTAGATAAATTAGCATCGTGGAATAGAGCGATTAATAAAAACAATGATTCTGACTTTAAGTGCAAAGAAGAATCAACCATGATGGACGTACGCAAAGAATATAAAACAAGATAACCACCATCATTAATCTACCCAAAAAAGCAGACCAGTCGGTTTGCTTTTTTTATTCCTGTCATTTAATCGAGACTTGCATCATGACGCCCTTTTCTTTGTTCGTTGAGCTAGTCGGTAGCTCAATCATGTTTACAGGGGTTTTATACCTAAGCTACCTAATCCAAACTGCACATTCAACCATTACAGATACTCACCATCGCCTCCAAAAAACAGGAGGGATAGGGGCGTTATTGCTTGGCATGATGGTGTTTGAATTACCCGAATTTAATACGATGTTTTTCATTGTGGTATGCGCGTTCTTAGCGTTTCATTACTGCTACGGCTTTTCAATGCGTTCACGATTTACGGATTCATTAGTAATCGTGCCCTCCATTTTAGATAAGCATCGTGTCCAGCTTCATTTAGCAACTCTGTCACAACCATTAACCCGTGACGTTTACAACGACTTATTCTTAGTCCTTGATGAATTACCGTCCGCTGGTGTTCATACCGTAGTACTGGAATCACCGTTATTTTCTAAAAGAGAAAAATTACGAAGTACCTTGTATTTTAGTTTCATGCTAAAGAAAAAAGGCATCGTTTTAGAAAGTTCAACTACTCCGTTCTACACAAAACCGTGGTCATGCTTATTACTGGCAATCCAAAAATACATACTACGTGTACCTAGCATCCAATCACTGCCATTAACTCGCTGGCATCGATACACACTGCTTTTACCCAACACGCCAAATCACGATTATCAGAATGATAATTGGGAATTGGAGTGCAACAAAGCGAAGCGACGTTAGTTCTCTTCACTCTTTTTACTTAAATAAAGGAAAACCCTTATATGAACACTTCTGTTTCATACGCACCGTCACGCCCATTAGTTAGCCCTGTCTTTTGGGTTTTCTGCTTACTAGCCCTTGGTTTAGCTCTCTTTCCTGAACTGGCTCACGCTGGCGGTTTAAGTAAAATCAACGATTTTATGGATAACCTCGCAAATATCTTCCGCGGTGCATCCATTGTTACCGTTACCGTGGCCATCATGTGGGTCGGTTACAAAGTCCTATTCACCGAATGGGATGTTAGAGAAATCGGTAAAATTCTAGCGGGTGCGTTATTAATCGGTAGTGCAACTGAGATTGCCCATTACTTTGCGTCATAGGAGCAACTATGGCTGAGCCTATATTTAAAGCCTGTACACGCCCTGCCATGCTGTTTTCAGTACCTATGGTGCCATTACTGCTGTCCAACACACTTATCTTTCTGATGGGGATGTATGCGGTGTTTTTTGGCTTTGGATTCTGGCTCATGGCATTGGTGATACCGAACTACCTTGCTCTGCGGCTTATCACCAAACTTGATGATGCGAATCTCAGCCTTTACTGGCTGAAATTCAAATGCCGTCGAACGCACCGTAATCACGCTTTCTATGGGAAAGCGGTCTACAGTCCTTTGTCATTGAAAAAGAGATAAGAAGGTATTTATCACTTATGAACGCCTCAAAATACACCAACGCCATCAACAAAGAAGTCACTCTCGCGTCATTCGTCCCTTACTCCAGCCATTTAACTGATTCTATTCTCATTACAACCGATGGGGCATTGCTTCAAACGTATCGACTCGATGGCATCGCCTTTGAGACAAAAGATGAAGATGAACTGGAGTTATTGCATCAACGTTTAAACACTTTGTACAAAGGCTTATCAGAATCAAACGTGAGTGTATGGACTCACATTATTCGTAAAAAAGTCACGCACACCATTAATGGGGAATTTACCCAAGAATTTAGTGCTCATATTGATTCACTTTATAACGCCCAATTTGGGGATGAAGTCATGGTCAATGAGTTGTACGTCACGGTCATTCAACGTGCCGATAAACTCAATAAACTAAGTCGTGATTTGGAGGTGATTAAAGCGCGACTGGTTGAGCGCATGGATGGGTTTAATCAAGTGTGTAACTTGATTAAAAACACCTTAAACAACTACGGGGCAACCACACTTGGTTGCCACACCAATGCCAACGGGGTTGTGTTGTCTGAGCCTTTAACGCTGCTTAATTACCTATTGACCCATGAATGGGTCAATGTTCGTAAACCCAATGGGGAAATTAAACACGTCATTGGTAACGCATGGATAAAAGTTGGCTCTGACACGATTGAGTTAGAGTCGATTTCTGGCACTCGTTATGCGCAAGGGCTAGACATTAAAGAATACGGTTCATCGTCTTACAACGGAATGCTTAATGGCTTGCTCTACAGTGACTTTGAATTTGTTCTCACCCAATCCTTTAGTTTCTTTACTCGTAAAGTGGCCGCCAAGTTCATCAAAACCCAAAAGCAACGGGGCAAAAGCTCAGGGGACGGGGCAATCACTCAAATACAAGAACTAGATCAAGCCTCAAATGACGTCCATGACGGGCATTTTGCTATGGGGGAGTATCACTTCTCGTTACTGGTGTTTGGCAAGTCAATTGATGCGGTTCGCAAGTATCGAAGTGAAGCAGAAACACAATTAAGCCACGCTGAGTTGTTATGTGTGCCGATTAAAATCGCCACGGATGCAGCGTTCTTTGCTCAGTTACCGGCGAACTGGAAATACCGCCCTCGCGTCGTTGGCCTAACGAGCCGTAACTTTGCCAGTTTGGTTCCGTTTCATAATTTCTTAATCGGTAAAAAAGAAGGGAATCCGTGGGGGGACGCACTGACTCGTTTAATTACGCTCTCAGGCCACCCGTTCTATTTTAACTTTCATTACACCTTACTTGGTGATGACAATTTTAATGAAAAGGCCGTGGGTAATACGCGCCTGATTGGTAAAACAGGCACAGGCAAAACCGTTGCCCTTGGCTTGTTGTATTGCCAAGCCCAAAAGTACGCCAAAAACAGTCGGTTCAGTACGGTCTTTTTTGACAAAGACCGTGGTGCTGAAGTCATGATACGCGCCCTTGGTGGTAACTACCTTCGCATTCAAAACGGAACGCCTACGGGACTCAATCCGCTTCAAATGGAGCCTAGCGCACAAAACATCTCGTTTATTAAGCGTTGGGTTAGGTCGTTAATTGAAACCAAACAACAGCCTCTCACGGCCTTTGATGAGCGCAGTATCAGCCAAGCCGTTGATACCGTCATGGCAATGGATAAGCCCTTGCGTCGATTGAGTGTGATTAATCAAAACATTGCGGTTGGCACATCAAATGAAGAGTTAAAAGACAGCATTAAGATACGATTGAATAAATGGTGTCAAGGCGGTGAATTTGAATGGGTATTTGATAACCCTACGGATTTACTGGATTTCAATAGCGCAATGAATATCGGCATTGATGGCACTGAGTTCTTAGATAATCTGGATATTCGCACCCCAATTTGTCTTTATCTCTTACATCGAATGGACGAAGTCATTGATGGCCGTCGATTCTTCTATGTCATGGATGAAGCGTGGAAGTGGGTAAATGATGAAGCCTTCTCTGAATTTGTAGGAAACAAGCAACTGACTATTCGTAAACAGAATGGCTTTGGGGTATTTGCTACGCAATTACCCTCGTCCTTATTGGGTTCACCTCAAGGCGCGGCCTTGATTGAATCGTGCTCCACTGAAATCTATTTGCCAAACCCAAAAGCCAAGCGAGACGAATACATCACAGGGCTAGGATTGAGTGAAAAAGAGTTTTCAATCCTCACCTCTTTTGGTGAAAAGAGCCGCTTATGCCTTATCAAACAAGGCCATCAATCGGCTATCTGCTCACTCTCCATGCCAGGCATGAAAGATGAGCTAACGCTACTCTCTGCCAGCTTAGAAGAGTTGCCATTTTTAGATGAAGCTCTGGAAGAGGTAGGAGAAAATCCTAGTGATTGGATACCGGTCTTTCTTCAAAAAGTAAAAGCCGATAAAGAACGTAGACAAGGAATTATTCATGAATAACTTCATTTATCTGTGCCTTGGTGCATTGCTGCTTAGTGGTTGCAGCTCACCAATGCCAAACGCTCAACCCTCTTATGAACGCGCTGCCGTTGAGGTGATTAATGGAACTGACTAAAAAAGAGCAAGACAAGCTATTTACAGAAACGGATGCGCTGGATTTTGAAGCCTCCAAATCCTTAATGATAGCCAACTCTGAGCATCGAGCATGGAACATCACCAAGGGAGCCTGTGCATTAACGGCTCTCTCTTGGGTTGCTCTGGTGCTGCTTATGCCACTGAAAACCGAAGTGCCTTATGTCGCTATGGTGAATGAAGTGACAGGGTATACCCAACTGCTGACCACGCTCAGCGAAGAAACCATCAGCAAGCAAGACGCATTGGATGCGTTTTGGGTAGGCAATTACGTTCGTAATCGTGAAGTCTATGACTGGTACACCATTCAAGACAGTTACGATGCGACCTTGTTGATGTCCAGCCCTGACGTTGGTCGTGATTACGCGAACATCTTTGAGGGTGACGACGCCCTTGATAGCGTATGGGGTAAACGTTTTAAAGCTCAGGTTCGCTTACTCAGCAAACCTATCATCAAAAACAACATCGCCACGGTGCGATTTGAAAAAACGCTCAGCTCGGTGGAAGACTCACGCAAAGGGCAATCAACCACATGGATTGCGACTCTTGGCTTTAAGTACAAAACCGACGCACAAAGCGACGAGCAACGCCTCAAAAACCCGTTAGGGTTTGAGGTAGTCAGTTATCGACTCGACCCTGAATTAATGGAATAACAACGATGAAAATCTCATTCTGGTGGTTAAGCAGTTTTGTTTTAACACCTTGTTTTGCTCTTGATATACCGACTCAATCCCCCCTCGATTCCAATATTCAATACTCAGATTATCAAGCCAACAACGTAGTCGAAATTACCGCCTACATCGGAATGGCAACACACATCGTGTTTGATAAAAATGAAAAAGTAGAATTGGTTCGCTCTGGCTTCTCAGAAGGGTGGGAGTTTGAACAATCCGCCAATCATTTATTTTTAAAGGCAAGGTCAATCGCAGGGACAGAAACTGTGATTGACCGAAGCGGCCAAGAAGTCACACAAGAGATTTCCATACCGCCCAACATCAAGGACTGGAAAACCAATCTGATTGTTGTGACCAACAAGCGAAATTACAGCTTTCTTCTTAGTTTAGCTGGTGGGGAAAAAGGCCGCAGACAAAACACCTATCGTTTGTCGTTTCAATACCCAACGGAAAAAGTGGTTCAAGATAAAGTGGCAGCCACAAAAGTCCTTGAAAAAGAAAAGCTGGTGAAAGCCAAAGTCGCGGCCGCTTCTGCAATTGAGACAAAAAACTGGAAGTACGTTCAGCAGGTTGGGAAAAACTCTAGAAACATAGCCCCGTATCGCGCATGGGACAATGGACGATTCACCTACTTGTCGTTCAAAAAGAACAGCGAGATACCGGCTATTTTTATGGTATCGGAAACAGGACAAGAAACACTGGTTAATATCAACATTGATATTAACCATCCTGATACGGTCATTATCCAACGTATCGCTAAACAATTTGTGCTGCGCCTTGATGATTCCGTGGTTGGTATCACCAACCAAGGGTTTAATACATTAAGCGTAGATAACGCCACAGGAACCACCATCAACAACGTGGTTCGAGAAGTCAAAGGAGCTGATACCCCATGAGCCAAGAAGAGCACCTAGAGGGCGAAACTGACGCCCTCCCAAGCACTAACAAAAAAAAACACAGCACTCAGAAAATCGCAGGATTTGCGGTGTTTTGTGTCGTACTGTTTCTCGTTATGTTATGGGTGGTATTCAGCCCCAACGATGAACCCGTAAAGGAAACCAGTTCATCACAAACCAATCTCAATACCTCAACCCACAAACCCTCTGATTCAACTTCTCAGTTGAAAAAAACATTTTCATGGCTAACGGATGATATACCAGCCGAAAAGGACGACGAGCCAACACCAGAAGATACAGGGAAAGAAGACAAAGAAGAGGAAGAGGTAAGCGATAAGGTCGATGCACCAGCCGCTAAGGTCGCACCGCCCGATAATCCCTACGATGGGAATTATGGCTATGCGACTAAACGGATTGTTTCTCAAATAGACAAAAGCAAATCGTCACTCTCTGCCAGTCAAGGCAACGGTTCAGGGGGAGGGTTACAGCTCACGCCAACGTACCCGACCTACCCAACAGCTCCCAATGCTAATCCATCATCAAATTCCTACTTTGATACTCGAGAAGATGACGATAATAACCAAGGGATAGCGTCGATGCTCAGCACCAACAAAACACAGAACTCTGTGGCTGCGGTGTTATTTAATCGAGATTACTTACTGGCAAAGGGAGCGTTCATTGATTGTGTGCTAAACACAAGCATGAACTCGACCTTAGCAGGGATGACAAAATGCACCTTAACCCGTCACATTTACAGCGATAACGGCAATACGTTATTGCTAGAGCGTGGCTCTGAAGTAACAGGGGAATATCGCGCTAACGTGGCACAAGGACAGGCAAGATTGTTTGTGCTCTGGGACAGAGTAAAAACCCCTCACGGTGTGGTTGTTGATTTGGCATCACCAGCCACCGATAGCTTAGGCTCTGGGGGCGTGGATGGCTACGTGGATACGCATTTCTGGGAGCGATTCGGGGGAGCCATGATGTTGTCTCTGGTCGATGATTTAGCAGGCTATGTGGCAACCAGTGGCGGTAAGAGCGTCAATAACTTTGAAAGCTCCTCGGACGCTGCGCAAAACATGGCGGCTGAAGCCCTTAAAAACACCATCAATATTCCACCAACGTTCTACAAGAACCAAGGTGAGCGTATCGGCATTTTCATTGCCCGTGATATTGATTTCTCCAAGGTTTACCAATTAAAGGCACGATAATGAACATCATAGGAAAAGACACCTCAATCAATCACTTGTTTACGCCCCTCAAGCACTGGCTTGAGGACGAAAACATCACCGAAATCGCCATCAACAAGCCTTTCGAGGTCTGGATTGAAAAACACAACGAATGGACGAGCCATTCTTGTGACGCGCTTTCATTTACTTATCTCAATTCGATGGCGACCGCAGTCGCATCGTATTGTGATACACAGATTGCGATTAACCAGCCGATATTATCGGCCACGCTACCCAAAGGGGAGCGTATTCAATGTGTCATGCCCCCAGCCTGTAGCCCTGACACGTTAAGCATTACCATTCGAAAACCCAACATGACCCAACGCTCATTAGACAGTTATATATGGGATGGGTTTTTCAATCATGTAATACCACCAAACCAAGAAATATCCCCTATCGATGAAAAACTGCTGGCATTAAAAGACTCCGATTTACCTGAGTTTTTAGAACTGGCAATCCTAGCTCAAAAAAACATTGTGATAGCAGGGGGGACAGGCTCAGGTAAAACCACTTTCATGAAGATGCTCGTCGATTTAATCCCACAACATCAACGCATCATCACCATTGAAGATGTTCATGAATTATTTCTACTAAACACACCTAACAAGGTGCATTTGTTTTACCCAAGTGAAGCGACTCAAAACGACCCTGTCACCTCTGGCAAACTGCTAAAAAGCTGTTTACGCATGAAGCCTGACCGTATTTTACTTGCAGAATTACGTGGTGCAGAAACCTTTGATTTTGTGAATATCGCGGCCTCTGGTCATGGGGGAAGTATCACCAGTTGTCACGCAGGCAGTGCAGCTCTGACCTTTGAGCGATTAGTCGCAATGGCAATGAAGAACCCTGAAGCCGTCTCATTGCCTTATGAGATCATAATGAAACTGCTTCATCAGGTGATTGATATTGTCATTCACATTGATAATGACGTCCATTCAGATAATCCAATTGGTCGCCATATAACGGAAGTGTGGTTTAAGCCAAAGAAATAATATCTAGGTAGACTACCTAAAAAGTGCAATAAAATAGTCGTACATACCCAATTCATAACTAACCAATAAATAAGCACAAATAATAACGGACCAATAAACGCTCCTAAAACCTAAAGAATTGTTTTTTTTAACTTCATTAAAAGGATCAACAGCAAAACATTTATTACACACTGTTGCCTCTTGCAGTAAAGAGCTTCCGCAATGATTGCAATTCTTAAACATACTTATTCACCAAATGTCAGAGGCTCAATCTCAGTACCGTAGTTTTTACTGCCCCATGTTTGACTATTGAGTTCTTGTCGATACTCATCTTCAATTTTTCTTTCAACCGCATGGTAGGTCACTGAAATGAATATGGTAAGACCCAAAACCAACCCAATGACACGAATATTTTGTTTTAGATATTTTCTCATTTTCATCGCCTCATTTCTAAATTAATAAAAATATCATTTATCACCAAAAGGTTTAAATATGAACAAAAAAATGCTCTTTTTTGCCTGTGGAAGCCCTTTATTTATCGGACTTGGGCTTTATATCTCAGGAATTACCTATTTCATGCTCTTTGGGGCAAACATCGATGCCGTGACGCCCCATACCATCATTGAACAATGGCGTGATTATCATGACGACACTCGCTATCAAAAATCACTCACGTTTTCTCTGCTTGTTGGGTTTGGAATCGCTGTGGTCGCACCATTTATCGCGCTTCTGTTTGCTAAACATAACAAAGAAGAACTTCATGGCTCGGCACGATGGGCTAAACTCTCTGAAATCACCAACGACTACGCCCTCACAAAAAAAAAGAATATCGATGATGGAAAAGGGATATTAATCGGACGTTTTGGAAAACGTTTTTTATATTACATGGGTTCTGCTTTTGTCTTCTTAGCCGCTGCCAGCCGAACAGGTAAAGGCATTGGGATCATCATCCCCAATCTCTTACGATGGTTTGGTAGTTGCGTCGTCACCGACTTTAAAAAAGAAAACTTCGCTATCACCTCAAAATTTAGAAAAGTGGTACTAAAACAAAAGGTGTACTTGTTTAACCCCTTTGATGAACAAGGCGAAACACATCGATACAATCCGCTGAGTGTGGTTCGTGACGGCCACTTAACCATTCCTGACTTATTAACGATTGCTGAAATGCTTTTTCCTACCGATGGCGATGCAACCTCGAAATATTTTGCCTCTAGTGCGCAGAACTTATTTATCGGGCTTGCGCTATACGTAAAACAAACCCCGATACTGCCTTTTACGATCGGTGAAATATTCAGGCAATCCAAAGGAAAGGGCAAAACCCTAAAAGAGCACATTGAAGGTATTTTGTCCTCTCGTACTGATTTAAGTGACGATTGTTGTGAAGCCCTCCAGGACTTTCTGGCTCTTGATGAAGACAAAGGGCAATCAGGCGTAATGAACACCATGAAAGCGGCTCTCATTGACTGGAATAATCCCGTGTTTGATGCGGCCACCAGTGACAGTGATTTTAGTTTTCATGATCTTCGTCGAAAACGCATGACCATTTATGTAGGCATTACCCCTGACTACATTCCTGTCGCTGGGCGTATTCTGAATCTGTTCTTTAGTCAATTAATCAACATCAACACGAAAGAATTGCCTGAGCAAAATAAGGAATTGAAATACAAAGTATTGCTGCTGATGGATGAGTTCACCGCTATGGGTCGCTCTGGAATAATAGCCAAATCAAACAACTACTTTGCAGGCTATGGCTTACAACTGCTGACCATCGTTCAGAATCCAGCGCAAATTGAAGCGAAAGAGCCTGAAGGGTATGGGAAAGATACCGCAAAAACTTATATAGGAAACCATGAAGCCCAACTGTTTTATACTCCAGAGAAAGGCGATGCCGACGATATTTCAAAGTTTTTGGGTAACAAAACGGTCAAAGTAAAAAGCGTTCAAGTCAGCCAAGGAAAGCGAAGCACGACAATCAGTGAGAGTAAACGCGCTCTTATGCTCCCTCAAGAATTGCAAGAAATGCCGTTTAAGAAAATGATCATAATGATGCGTGGTAAAAAACCCATTTACTGCGACAAAATCCATTACTTTCAAGAATCGCCTTTTATTGACCACCTAAAAGCAATGTCGCCAACGTTAGGAAAAATCAAAGGCATTCCTACAAAAGATCAACTCGATAGTGTGATTGCAGATGGAGAGCTACAAATAGATATTCCACGATTAGCGTTTATTCAACCTAAACCATCACAACCATTATTCGATTCACCGTTATCACAACCCTTACCGTTATCTGGCTCTGATATTGATCCTGTTCAAGAAGAGATAGAAGAGCAATATGATGCGTCTCAGTTAGAGACGAATTATGACGATAACGATTTACCTGATTTCTTTTAAATAAGGACACACATCATGGCTGCAAAAGGCGTTAATAAAGTCACATTATTGGGTCACATTGGACAAGAACCCGAAGTTCGCTATAACAACTCAGGCAAACCCATTGCGACCTTTACCACGGCTACAGGGGAATACTGGCGTGATAAAGAAACAGGGGAGCAACGCGAAAGTACTGAATGGCACAAAATTGTGGTGTTTGGAAAGCTCGCTGAAATCATTAAAGATAAAGCGAAAAAAGGCACTCAGATTTATCTCGAGGGGAAGAACAAAACCACAAAATGGCAAGATGAAAACGGTAAAGATCATTACACAACCGAAGTGGTTGTAGAGGGATTTCAAGGGGTCATTCAAATTCTGAAATAAAGTGTGATCTTAAAATAAAGAACACAATTATATCGTTGTGGTTTTTCTGGTTTCTTTTACTCTGCAACCGTGGCTTATCATCAATAGAGAAGTTCATGACAAATAACAAAACGTAGAAAAAGAAAGTTCCAAAAGAAGAACCACCATTAAAAATGCCTGAGCAAGATTTTAGTAAGTACAAGCACTTGCTCTAAGCAACACTTTAAACCCTCTTTTGACAGAGGGTTTTTTATTGAGATAACAAAATGAAAATGCCAACCACATTAAAACAAGTACAAGATAACCATCAATTAGACTTAGAGCATTTTGTAGAGAATGCCGATAAAAAACAGCTCATCGCCTATTCGTCTATTTTACATGGGCAGTTACCTGAACACCTTGAATGTAATAAATGGAATGGTACTCAAAACGATTATTCTTCTTGTGATCAATGTAAAGAATACTCACAGGCTCTGAAAATCATCACAAAAAAACAACGACCAGAGCTAAAAAACTTAATGAATTAACCATATTATTTTATATGACTAAATAAATTTTCTTTCAGCTTCATAATTTCTTTACCGTCACTATATCTAAACCAATTGTTTAATTTAGTTATCTGTTCTTTTTCCAAAAAGAGATTTTTATGCAGAGTAGCTCTTACTCTTTCGACATATTTAATATTGTCATTACACTCAATAAAATAATTAATCCAATAATCACAAGCGTAAATGCCTAATAAATTCTTATAGGTATACTTTTGGAAATCATCGTTATTCATTACATAGGATACAAAATCGACATCACTTTCAGATAAATCATTATCTTTTAAGTATTCACCATATATTGCATTTAACGCATTGTATTTAATACCTTTAATGTGAGCTAATTTATTACATCTTAATGTTAAGTATGCAATAGCTGCATTTTTTTCATTTATTTCTTCATCATTTTTTTGGTTCGCAGAGCCACGAACCACTTCAGATACAACAATTTGACCTGACTCATTAAAGATACTACAGCCCATTGTAATATCAGGTACTTTTTCATTAGGGTTAGTTACGTATAAAGGATTTGAAGCACAAACAGGACCACAAAATGCTTCCTCTCCGTTTTCGTTTCGGATCACAAACCCTTTTCCACTAGTGATGTAATGCTTTTTAAGCCCCAAACGACACTCAACTTTCTCTGTAAAGTCATATCTAACTACAGTCCAACTCATGGAGTTTCCTTTTATTATGAAAATACCGACAACAATAAGCCATGCGGAACATTACCACATATTAGAGCTACAAAAATTTGTTGAAATAGCACCAACGTCTGAACTAATAAAATACTCAGGTATTTTACATGGTCAATCATCTGAACTTGTTAAATGCAATAAATGGGATAAAGACCAGCAATATTATTCAGATTGTCCTATATGCGAACATTATTCATTAGTTCTTACCACTATAACTGGGACTTCACGACCTGAATTAAAAGAATATTTGAAATAAATCCAACAACGAAAAACCAACGCTTTCCCCATCAGTGTTAATCCACTTAATTACTTTTTAAAATAAGGAAATACCCATGCGTCTATTTATCGCAGAAAAACCGTCTTTAGGTCGTGCTATTGCGGCCTCTCTTGGTGTTGTTAAAGCAGAAACAGGTTACATTACCTGTGAAAACGGTGACGTTGTCACTTGGTGTATCGGTCACTTGCTTGAACTTGCTGAGCCAGAAGCCTATGACGAAAAATACAAATCATGGTCATTCGATACCTTGCCTATCTTCCCGAAAGACTGGATCTCAATTCCAATGGATTCATCAAAAAAACAACTCGATGTGGTTATCGCACAGATCAAAAAAGCCACCGTTCTTGTCAATGCAGGAGATCCAGATAGAGAAGGGGATTTACTGGTTAATGAAGTCATTGAATACGCGAACGTATCTAATGATATTAAAGATAATGCGTTGCGTGTTCTGATTAATGATTTGAACCCTAAAGCCATTGAAACCGCCATCAATAACTTAGAGCCAAACAGCAAGCGTCTACCTATCTCGAATGCGGCTCTATGCCGTTCAAGGGCTGACTGGTTACTTGGTATGAACCTGACACGCGCCTGTTCCGTTCTGGCACGACGTAAAGGCCATGACAATGTCCTTCACGTTGGACGAGTTCAAACCCCAACGATTCAATTAGTGGTTAAGCGTGATATTGAAATCGCTAACTTCAAGCCTGTAGACTTCTTTGAAGTGGAAGCTCAATTTACTCATGCAGATATGCCGTTCAAGGCCAAATTACAAAATGAGGAGCGCATCGAGAAAAAAGAGATTGCCGAAAGCATGATCACCAATCTTGCAGGTCAATCCGCTGTCGTCACGTTATGCGAAACCAAACGAGCGAAATCTCAGCCACCGTTGCCCTTCTCATTACGAACCTTGCAAGAGGCGATGTCCTCTAAGTATGGTTATGGCGCAAAAGATACCCTAGATATTGCGCAAGCCTTGTATGAGAAATATAAGATCACCTCTTACCCACGAACAGATAAAAACTACTTATCCACGAACAAAGAAGATGAGATCCAATTAATCATTGATAACCTTGAAGGGCTTAACGATACGCCTTTAGCACAATGGGCAAGTGATGCTGATATAAGCCTACGTAGTCCTTGTTGGAATGATAAGAAACTCGAAGGCGCAGCGCACACGGCCATCATTCCAACCACTCGCGCCCCTGACTTAGAAGAACTCAGTGAAGCTGAGCACAATGTCTATACCGCCATTGCCAGCCGCTACCTTGCGCAGTTCTACCCAACGGCCGAAGACGACAACACCACAATTAAAATTCAATCGGGTGAGCATGAGTTCAAAACTACGGGCAAGATTGAAATAACAAAAGGGTGGCGTGTCGTTCTTGGTAAAGAGAAAGGGGATGGTGAAGAGCAATCATTGCCAGAATTAACCAAAGACCAAGCCATTGATTGCACCTCGGCCGATGTTCTCAGTAAAAAGACCTCTGCCCCGAAACCTTACACCGAAGGTACGTTACTCTCGGCAATGTGTAACATTGGTAAAGACGTAACTGATCCAGCCCTTAAAGCGAAATTGAAAGAAACCGCAGGGCTAGGAACCGAAGCAACACGCGCTGGCATTATCGAAAAAGCCAAAGAGCGTGAATACCTCACCACCAAAGGCAAAAACATTGTCAGTACGCCACTGGCAACAATGCTCATTATGGCACTGCCGAATCGAGTTCGTGATCCAGCCATTACCGCGATTTGGGAGCAACAGCTCGATGTGGTTGAGCGTGGCGAATGCAGCGTTGACACCTTCATGGCCGCTATTGAAAAAACCGTACAAGGCTTAATTGATGATTTGAAATCAGGAAAAGAGCCGTTCACGTTATCAAAATCAACTGCACCAGCCTGTCCACAACCAAACTGCACAGGGTTTGCCTTACCGTTTGAGGGCAAAAAAGGCAACGCTCACCAATGTCATGTGTGTGGCGTTAAATTCAAAGATGATAAAGGCAAGGTCGGTAAAGCCATTATCAAGATCAAAAAACTCGATGTGAAAAAGTAACCGGCTTTTTATTTCCTCCTCTTTTTAAATAACAAGGATTTACTCATGAAACACAGCAAACTTCTTTTTGTTGGGACGCTGGCCGTCTTAGTATCAGCTTGCTCTAACACACCACCAGATATTCACGGTCAAGCAAACCAAATTAACGACTTGCAGCAAGAAACCATTAACGCGCAATCCAAACAAATTGCCTCGTTAAATTACAAAGTTCAGCAATTGGTTGAGAATAACTTTCCGTCACCAATGATAAGCGTGACGCCTCGACTCTATCAGGTTTACTACCCTTACAACGTATCGAAACTCACGGTCACGCCTGAGCTAAGATACAGCATCCTAAAGGATGCAAAACAAGCGACTCGCATTAATCTACTCGGTCGAACCGATGGGGTAAGACCAACAGACAGCGATAAGAAAGTGGCTATGGCTCGTGCCATGTTCTTACGTGATTACTTTGTTCATAACGGCATTGACCCAACGCTGATTTACGTCAATTACGCCTCTGCAACGGATTATGCAGATAATAATTGGTCACGCATTGGCCGTAAAAACAATCGTCGTGTTGAGATTGAAATTTACCCACACGAAGAGGATTAGCCATGACGTCACGGCTTGTTAAAGGCGTGATGATGGGGGTGATGGTGTTCGCCTCAGCCCCAACGTTCGCCCTCAGTGAAGATGAATGCAATATCTGGATGTGCGCCCCTACAGGGTTTATTGATTCGGAATGCAAGGGCGCAAAATCTGCCTTAAAAAAACGACTCAAGAAACATAAGCCCCCTCTTCCTGATTTTGCGCGTTGCATGATACATAAAGACAAGATCCCAGAAGGTACACACATCAGTGAAATGACGTACATCGATGGGGTATCTGCGATTATTCGAGAAACCCAAGTCTGTACCGAATGGGGAGGCTCCAACAGCAATAACCGTTACTGCTCCTCATGGAAAACCATTCCTGAACACTTAATTAAGAACAGAAGCTGTCAATGGGACAAAGACAGGCGAGAAAGCCCGAAAGACTGCATCGGCACGATTAAGTGGATTGAAACCTACATGGATGGTCAGTTATTGGGAGATATTTTTTATTACCGCTAAACGTTAGGGGCTACGGCTTACTGCTGTAGCCCCTAATCATCAATTTATAGCAATGAATGGAACTAACGCTATGTTTAATCCTATATTCAATCCTCAAGTAACACCTGAACATAAAGACGCTCTACACGTTCTGATTGAGTGCGTCCTAGAAAACATCATACCTAACGAAATTAAGATTTATGCTTATCGAATAGGTGCTGGATGCTTTCACGTTATGAAACTTGATAATCAACTCGACATTACCATCACCGATGGCCACGTCGATATTCCAGATAGAACAAATTGTTTAGATTCTTTACGTGTTGGTCATATTCAAATTGGAGTACTCGATTGCATGGATGTGACCTACACCATCATTCATATTATTGAGCAGATTAAAAACAAAAATAATCACCTCACTCATTCTTATCAAACACAATAATTTCCATAAAAATAAGCTAAGCCTATGAGTAAAAAGTCCTTAACCACTACTTATATCGGCTTTCGATTACTCAATGAAGAGTATGACAAATTCAAAAAGAAAGCCGAAAAAGCCAACATGACCCTTATCGAGTTTTTACGTGAAGGGGTATTAAAAAACAAAAGTTTTGTCGTTAGAAAAGAAGACGACACCCTTGATAAGAAAAAATTAATTTTCCTGTTCGGTAAAAGCTCTAACAACCTCAACCAAATCGCTAAACAGATCCACATTGGCAACAAGGCTGGAATTATCACAAAAAGCAGCATGGATAAAGCCTTGAAAGACATTGAAACTATCTCAACGCTTTTACAAAAAGGAATTAATGATGTTAATTAGAGCCAGTGGCGGTCGCTCAGGAATAGGCGATTACCTACGAAATGGTATCAAGAACGGCCGTGAACACACACGGGATGAACTCGACCATCGAATTGTTCTTGAGGGGGATTTAGAAACAACCGAACTCATTATTAATGGCATGAACCCCGACGCTCAGCGTTACTTACATATCACCCTCTCTTTCAAAGAAGATCACGTTGATAACGAAACCATGAGTAACATCGTGAATGAGTTTAAAACCTTTGCTATGAAAGCCTACAACGAGGAGGAATACAATTTTTACGCAGAAGCGCACATCCCTAAGATTAAAAGTGTTGTTGATAAAAAAACAAAGGAGCTTATCGAGCGTAAACCCCATATTCACGTTGTGATCCCTGAATACAATTTAGCGACCTATAAACGCTTAGAGCCTTTCGGATTAGTCGAACTCAACACCAAATACATTGATGCGTTTCAAGAAGTCGTGAATGAGAAATACGGCCTTGCCAGTCCTAAAGTGAATATTCGCAGCGATTTTACTAGCGAAAGTACCATCATTGAACGCTGTAAAGGCGACACCTTCAAAGGGGCAAATAAAGCGATTAAGGAAGAGGTATTAAAGCACGTTTTAACCATGCCATCATCGAGCCTAAACGACTTATCAGCGCATTTAGTTGAGCAAGGTTATGAAGTAAAGGTGCGAAACAAAGGCAAAGAAAATAACTACCTCAACATCAAAGAGCAAGGCAAATCAAAAGGGGTAAACCTGAATGATACCGTATTTACTGAACGTTTTTTATCACTCCCCATAGAGCAAAAACAGCAGAACCTAAGCAGTCCGTCAACCCATGATTACATTGCCCCTGAGCAGGGGAATTATCAAGCCACCGAAAAACATCATGCTGATTTAACGCATTGGAATGAGCATCGTTCACATGAAGTCAGGCACGTTAAATTTAGAAATCGAGCCGCTTACAAGGCCATGAGCACCCAAGAAAAAACCGCATTCATTCAACAAAAGAAAAAGGCATTTTTAAATGACGACATTATCCCAACAAGAACACAACGAGATTGTGTTGCAGACATTAACCGAAATCTCGACGCAGCAAAAAGACATTTGTCTCATGCTCAACGAGATTGTGGGAACATTGAATCAGGAGCAAGAAATATCGCTCATCGACGAGATCTCCGCGCTCTTAGATCCGCTGTACAGAGAGTTACAGGACATCAAGAACCAGCTAAACCCCTCCACGAACGACTCACAGGACACAGCAGAGTAACCCAACAAATTCAATCGGACATCATGGAAAGCGAGTTAGAAAAACAACTCCTACCCGACATTGCCCATATTAAAAAGCAACTCAACGCCACGGAATTACTTCGTGATTTATCGCAATCACACGGCCTTATCACTCAAAAATACGTCATAACCCAAGGTAAGGACGGAAGTGATCGCATTGTCTGTGGCACAAGGCAACTCAACGTTGCGGATTTTCTAACAAAAGAAATGGGCTTGTCATGGAAAGAAGCCAAGCAACAGCTAGAGCATTCCTTCGCAAGACAACGTGATCCTAACGCTCAAAAAAGCACTGAGCACGACAGAGAAGACTTTTCTCAACGATGGCAACCTAGCCATAAAAAAGAGCGTAAACAAGCATGGAAAGCCCAATACGCCAATGAAAAAGCCTATCGTTTTGCCATAAGGAAAACGTTCAGCACTGAAAAAAATGCCATCTATGCCGACGATTCACTTTCAAAATCCGAACGAAAGATTGCCCTATCTATTTCAAGAATGAACAAAGTCATTGCAGATATGGAATTTATCGAGCAACGAGAATGGGACAGAAACCAACTCAAGCAGAAATATCCGAATCTAATCACTGCTCAATACCAACGGTTTGAGCAACGTCATACCCCAATAGAGAGTCTACTTATGAATAACAGCATTAACGGAACCATCGAAGAACACGGCACTGCCCCTTATGAGTTTAATAAGGAGAACAAACAGAGCTACTACATCAAGTTAAAATTGCCTAACAACCAAGTTAAAACGATATGGGGAACAGGTTTAAGAGATGCTATTAAAGAAAGTAATTCTAGTGTTGGTCACTTCGTTTCATTAACGAATGCAGGGCAAAGAAATGTAACTGTAGAGAATGAAGTTAAAGATGAATTTGGAAAGGTCATTGATGTTACTCATAAACATACATATCGAAATGAATGGGTAATCCAAAACGACAATAAAGCAATAGAACAACCAGAAGAAGAAATTGCCCCAATATCAGAACATCAAGCAGGGCTAATAAGCGCAGGGCTATTAAATAAACGACTTTTATTAGACCGCAATTTAGAAGCCAGCCGATTATTAATCATGTATCCAAAATTAAAAGAGTTAGGTATTAACGCTGAACATATCTCAAAAACCGATAGAGGGGAGCGAATTCAGTTCAACGATAAATCATTGACTATAAGCCAATTAATGAAACAAACGCATCAATACGAAACAAAACAAATTGTTGCTGAATTAATGCCTATTTATTCAGAGCAAGAAAGGGATAAACAACAAGTGGATACTGTTAAAAACCCAACAATTCAAAGCGACATTAATCAAGCCATATCATTAAATAATGAAGCCATTGAATTAGAAAATAAGGGGCTTGAAGAGCAAGCAGCTGATAAAGAATATGAAGCATCCATGCTCATGTATAGCATTGCAAAAACAGAAAAAGAAAACCCATTTAATTCTCATGAAGATCCTCGTCTTCATCAAATGTTTATTAAAGTTAAGAGTGAATTAATGGTTCAACCGCAAAAAGAAACACCTCAACCAGCACCAGTAAATAAACCTGAAACCATAACTAAATCCGTTCTGGATAAAAAACTGGAAGCCAGTCGATTATTAATCATGTATCCAAAATTAAAAGAGTTGGGTATTAACGCTGAGCATATTTCTAAAACAGAAAAAGGGGATCGCATTCAATTTAATGACAAGTCATTAACGGTGACTGAATTAATGAAAGAAACACATCAATTAAAGCCAAAACAAATTATAGATGAATTAACCCCTATTTATTCAGGTCAAGAAAGAGATAAGCAACGTGTCATTGATTATGCTAATCGTTATATAAACGACCCTTCACATAAAATAGATGTAGCAAAAGAAAAGGCAATGGATTTAACCATGCACTCAGGAAAAATAGAGCCTGAAAATACACGCAATAAACAAGCTCCGCTTCCGCCTCAAGACTACGAAAACATCACGCACCAAACCAACGAAAAAGGTCACGTTACCTATCTAATGGATAAAGAAGTTATCGTCGTTGATCGCGGTGAAAATGTTCATATTGCTCAGAACTCGGATAAGGCCATCGAAATAGGCTTGCGTCTTTCAATGGAGAAGTTCGGTAATACGCTCGATATTCGAGGGACTGAAGAGTACAAGGCAAAACTGGTTGAAGTAGCGGTTAAGAACAACCTAAGCATTCAATTCTCTGATCCAAAACTGAACGAAATGATGAAAGAAAAAGCGCAACAATTTAGAGATGGTGAGTACATCATTCAAAAAGCAGAGCGCGATTACAAACAAGAAAATGATCAACAAAAAGCCCCTACTATTGATAAGAAACAGACCCACAGTTTCGATAGATAAGAAGTTGAAAATGCTACGTGAGTAGTGAAGGGTTTCAAAGGGTTTACCCTTTGGCACAGGCATGTTTTTACCAAATACGTAGTAGAGGGTGAAAACGTGCCCATCGTGCCTATCTCTAGTT
>JAAGZR010000547.1 GCA_024206155.1 Aliivibrio sp. | reverse complement strand
TTAGGATGGCTAGGTTACTGACATAACCTAGAACCACGAGCATAGACTGAAGACAGGTGTCACGACGGAACAAGTAAGGTAGGCGCTGTTAACCAAAAGGTTAATAATCCACGAATATCAGCAAGATAACCGACGAAATTACTTGCTTCATCTACTGCGTTAACTCATTTTTTTGAACAGAAACTATTATGGCTCGAAATAAAGCAGGAATTTTTGCGATTTAACTTGACGTGGGGAGTCATACCAACGCCCGCATAAGGGGCTGATTAATGTTTGGCTAAAATGTGAAACGAAGTGGAACCGAGCCAAACTTTAGCAGTCCCGTCACTTAATGCGCTTGTTATGTATCTTTTTTGCCGTATGTGAAATATGCCACATAAGCCACTGTTGGCATAAACACAGCGAGAAGCATGTAATTGCTGTACTCAAAGAAACTTACAACATAGTTGTTAATTAGCATCGCAATAAATAAAGAGGAACAACAATACAGGGATAATGAATATGCTCGCCTCATTTTGGTCGTAATATGCTTTGGAAGTGTAAAAACATGATAGCCAATTACAGCTAAAGCGAGTCCAACCTTTACAATTTCGGGTATGTCCATATTTCACCAGATACATAACGCCCCATTAATGGGGGAATAACGGTTTGC
>JAAGZR010000546.1 GCA_024206155.1 Aliivibrio sp. | reverse complement strand
GGAGAACAACTAAATATTTTTTTAAAAAAAGGTTGGAAGTATGGATGTTTTGTCTTATCTTTGTCTAACTATCGTACAAAGCTTGACTTGATTGAACGTAAGATTCACAAAGAATTGACAGGTCGAAATAGTCAGAAGCAACTTACGACAATGAAACAGAAACGAGAAGAGATTCTCAAAAAGTATAGTGAAATAAAAAGTAAATTAAATTTAATTGAGTATGGAAGCAACAGCTACAAAAACGGAAAGCAAATCAAAATCGACTTCAAGGAAGACGACAACTGCTAAAACAACAACGAAAAAATTATCTACATTCGAGAAGTTGTCAGCTATCAATGTAAATAAATACGTTGAAGACAAACAAGGTTTAAAGTATTTATCTTGGGCATTCGCTTGGTCAGAGACTAAGAAACATTGTCCTGATGCAACGTACACTATCGGAGAGACAGAGTACGATGAAGCAACAGGGTTTATGTGTCATACATCTGTGACTATCGAAGGAGAAACATTAGAGATGTGGTTACCTGTAATGGATGGTAAAAACAAATCAATGAAGAAACACAAGTACACTTACCCTACAAGATACGGAGAGAAGGAAGTGGAACCTGCAACTACATTCGACATCAACAAAACTATTATGAGATGTCTTGTTAAGAACCTTGCGATGTTTGGATTAGGTATCTACATCTACGCAGGAGAAGACTTACCTGTAGTTGAGGAACCTGTTGTGTCTTCAAAGACACAAACAAAACCTCAGCAATCAGCAGACAAACCTGAGCTTGATATCAATAGTGACAAGTGGGAAGCTATGAAGAAGTTCGTAGAAGCAAACAAGACACTTGGATATAAGAAGATTGTCGACAAGATTAGTATGAAGTACAAGATTAGTGCATCTGCACAGAACGAGATAAAGAATCTTGTTAAGTAATGGAGTTACAAGGATGGCAAAGGGTAGTCTTAGGAGAGATTACCCAAGCCGAATACATAAACATTTTAAATTCAAATCAAATGGAAACACTTACAACAACAATTGAAAGACTAAAAGATGACTCTGAATATTACGGAGCATTTGGAAAGCAGTACCTATCCAATTCAGATATCGGTACATTACTAAACAATCCAACTGAGTTCAGGAAACCACAGGAAGACAACGTAAACTTCCACAAGGGAAGATACTTCCATCAGTTAATCTTGGAACCTGAGAAAGCAGAGCAAGTTCAGTTCATAGATGTTAGCTCACGTAATACAAAAGCTTACAAGGAACAAGCTACCAATGGTATCATTATGTTGGAGAAAGAGGGTCAGGAGATAAGAGACTGCGTTGATGCAATGATGCAGAACCTACCTTTCTTTGAAGGCATCAGACAGGATGGTAACGAGTATGAAGTTCCTGCAATCAAGACCATTCACGGAATGGAATGGAAAGGTAAGGCAGACATAGTATGTACGGACAAGTTAATTGACCTGAAGACTACGAGCAACATCAACGACTTCAAGTGGTCAGCAAGGAAGTATAACTACGACTCTCAGTGCTACATCTATCAGGAGTTATTTGGTAGACCATTAGAGTTCTACGTGGTTGATAAGACATCAAAACAACTTGGTATCTTCAGACCATCTCAGGAGTTCATTGAACGTGGAGAGCAAAAGGTTATCAAAGCTATCGAGGTTTACAATAAGTTTTTCTCAGATAATGCTACCTTTGACATAAATGAATATTACGTAGAGGATATATTATAATCTTATAAGGATGCCAAGCTTATGTTCTTGTGGTTTGGCACTCCTTTTTATAAACACAGGAACAAATTTAAAATCAATAACAATGGCAGAAGAAAAGAATTTTGCAGAAGGATTCGTTTTTAAGAGAAACGAAAATGCACCTGAGTTCGTGGTGGGTAAATTATCAGTTAAAGTAGACGAAGCAATTGCTTGGTTGAAGTCCAACACAAAGAATGGTTGGGTTAACGTAGATGTTAAAAGGTCTAAGGGTGGTAACTACTATATGGAGTTAGACACTTGGGAAAGTCCAAAAGGTACAACAACTACCAAGACTACCACTGCGAAAGTTGAGGCAGTAGAAGAGGATGGAGACTTACCATTCTAAGTGTCTTCAAAGACACAGGAGAGAGTTAGGGAAGGGAACATTAGTTCCCTTTCTTTTTCTAAAATCTATGACAGATTTGACAAATTATTCTTCTCTATCTCTCTTTTATTATTATCTTTATACTTTATTTTTTTCTTATATATAGAGAATAAAAACAACATAATCAACATTAGTATTGATAATCAACGAGTTAGATAATTTTAATTAACATAAAAGCAACATACAAATGACATCAAAGGTAACAATATTCAAAAGTATCAAGGATACTGACACACCATTCCACAGAGATGTAGATATGGTATTACAAAGAATTAAGGATGGAGCTACTAAGAATTTAGTTAAGACCATCAGACAAGCTAAGGATAAGAACGAAAGGAACGAGCTTAAGAAGAGACTACCTGCAATTTGTTTCAGTGGTATCTTCAATAAGAGAAGTGACTCATCATTGATTGAGCATAGTGGTTTGATTTGTTTGGACTTCGATGGCTACGAAAAGAAAAAGACATTACTTGAGCACAAGGAGAAGCTTACAAAAGATAACTACGTTTACTCTTGCTTCATATCTCCAAGTGGAAATGGACTTAAGGTATTGGTAAAGATACCTCAGCTTCCTGATAACCACGTTAACTACTTCCATTCATTAGGAAAGTATTTCGACTCTCCTTACTTCGATAAGGTTTGTAAGAATGTATCGAGGGTTTGTTATGAATCATATGACCCATTAATACACATCAATAAAAACTCAGTGGTATGGGATACAATTACTGAACAGGAGTACAAAGAAGTTGTTGTACACAGAGACCCACCAACAATACCAATCTCAGATGAGAACAAGATAGTTGAGATACTTGTTAAGTGGTGGGAAAAAAAGTATCCGATGGTTGAAGGTCAACGAAATCAGAACGTATTCATTTTAGCTATGGCATTCAATGACTACGGAATAAACAAATCTCTTGCAGGTTACATCCTAAACAACTACGCATCTCAGGACTTCCCAATGTCAGAGATAACAAGGACTATTGATAGTGCATATACACATACTGCTAACTTCGGAACTAAGTATTACGAGGATGAAGAGAGACTTCAACAGATTAAGGATAAGCTAAGACGAGGGGTGTCAAAAAAGGAAATCAGGAATCAGCTTACAGACACCGGGTTAGGTTCCGATGATATCGAAATGGTTGTCAGCAATATTGAAAAGGAGCAGTCTAAGAAAACATTTTGGGAAAAGAGTGAGAAAGGTAAGGTAAGTATTGTACACTACTCATTCAAAAAGTTTTTGGAGGACAATGGGTTCTACAAGTATTGCCCTGAAGGTGGTAAGAACTTTGTATTCGTTAAGGTAACGAACAACTTAATAGACCATACTTCTACTAAGGATATAAAAGATTTTATTCTTAGTCATCTACAGGACTTGGATGATTTGTCTGTGTACAATTACTTCGCAGACCAAGTGAGGTTCTTCAGAGAGGAGTTCCTTACATTACTGAATACAATTGATATCTACTTCATTGAGGATACCAAAGACTCAGCGTACCTGTACTATCAGAATTGTGCAGTGAAGATAACAAAGGATACCATTGAGCCAATTGATTATCTTGACTTAGGTGGTTACGTTTGGAAAGACCATATCATCCAAAGGAAGTTTAAGATATGCGATGACAGAAGATGTGACTACTCAGTATTCATTAGAAACATTTGTGGTAACGAGGATGGAAGAGTAAAAACAATGGAGTCTACGATTGGATATATGATGCACGGATATAAGAACTTGAGCTACTGCCCTGCAATCATATTGAATGATGAGGTTATATCAGATAATCCTGAAGGTGGTACAGGTAAGGGGTTATTTATGAATGCTCTATCGAGAATGAAAAAGCTTGTTGTGATAGATGGTAAAGCGTTTGCATTTGAGAAGTCATTTCCATACCAAACAGTATCAGCAGACACTCAGCTACTATGTTTTGATGATGTAAAAAAGCACTTCGACTTCGAGAGATTGTTTAGTGTAGTTACTGAGGGGTTAACATTGGAGAAGAAGAATAAGGATGCAATCAAGATACCATTCAGTAAGTCTCCGAAAATTGCAATCACAACTAACTATGCAATCAAGGGAACAGGTAATTCATTTGAACGTAGAAAATGGGAAATAGAATTGCATCAGCACTATAGTAAAAACTATACTCCATTGGATGAGTTTGGTAAACACTTCTTTGCAGATTGGGATGAGGAAGAGTGGTGCTTGTTTGATAACTATATGGTGTACTGCTTACAGGATTATTTGGAAACAGGATTGGTTAAGAGTAAGTTTGTTAACCTGAAGATTAGACAACTATCAGCAGAGACTACACACGACTTCATTGAATGGTGTGGGTTGGTTGAAGGACATCAGTCAAGTGAGAAGCTAATGTTCGATACCAAGTTGAACCTGCAGGATTTATACTATGACTTCATTGAGCACTATCCTGACTATGGACCAAAAGCTAAGATGACCATTAGTAGAACAAGATTTTACAGATGGGTAATGTCTTACTCCAAGTTCGTAAGTAACATTCCTTACAAGGATGGAAGAGATATGAACGGAAGATGGATAATAATTCATTCTCCAAAGAAGTCAGAGCATAAACAAACAAAGCTTAGTGTATGACAGACCAAGAGATATTACATATAGCCTGTATAAATTCGTACAGAATTATAATAAAGCAGGAGGATTGGTTAGACATATATGACGAGGAACATAATTACTTTGCACACAATCCTATAAGGAATGTGGTTGATATGGAAATCGTTGAGAAGCTATTATTTTATTTTACTGAAATTGAAGACTACGACAAATGCATAGAGATAAGGGATTATATAAAAGCGAGAACAAATTAATAATCGAAAGACGAGCAGGTTACTCTGACGAGATGATGTACAAGCAATGCGAATTATTGTACAACATATTGAACAAGACTGAAGACAAGAGGGTTGGTCGTGGCAGGAATGCTCACACCATACAGGTAAAGAAGTTCCCTAATGTACAACAGGATGTACACGACAGAGCAATTGCAAGTTTAAACTACTACAAAGAAAGAATGAAACAAAAATCAACAATACAATTCAGAGATTATCAGAAGGAGATAATCAGGAAAGGAAGTGAGATACTATTGATACATCGCTTCCTATACTTAGCAATGGAAGTTAGGACAGGTAAAACTCTTACGAGTATGGGAATAGCACAATTACTTAGAGCCAAGAACGTATTGTTTCTTACTAAGAAGAAAGCTATCACAAACATAATCGAAGACTACAATGCTTTGTATCCTGACTACAAGATTATGGTTACCAACTACGAGTCAATGCACAAGCTTGAAGATACCAAGAGCTTTGACTTTGTTATATTGGATGAGGCACACGGAATGGGAGCTTTCCCTAAACCAAGCAACAGAGCCAAGCAGGTTCAACAATTACTTGCACACAATCCGTATGTGTTATTACTTTCAGGAACACCAACTCCTGAGTCTTATTCACAGATGTACCATCAGGTGTATGGAATAAAGAACAATCCATTCAGTGAGTACAAAACATTCTACAAGTTTGCTCATAAGTTTGTCAAGATAAAACAGAAGATGATAAACGGATTGAGGATAAATGATTATCAGGAGGGTAGTCCTGAAATCCTTGACATAATGAAACCATATACCATAGCTTATACGCAGAAGGAAGCAGGGTTCAAGGTAAACACAAGAGAACACGTACTTGAGGTGGAGCTTGAGCCGATTAGCTATAAACTTTCGGCTCAACTTAAGAAGGATAAAGTTATTCAGGGTTCAGAAGAGGTTGTTCTTGGAGATACACCTGTAAAGCTAATGAACAAACTACATCAGTTGTTCAGTGGTACAATAAAGTTTGAGTCAGGTAAAGCTCAGACCATAGACTTGAGCAAGGCTAAGTTCATTAAAGAACATTTCAAAGGAAAGAAGATTGGAATATTCTACAAGTTCAAGCAAGAGCTTAAAGCTCTTCAGGAGGTATTCGGAAAGGAGAACATCACTGATGACCTTAGTGTCTTTAAAGACACTGATAAGAATATTGCTTTGCAGATAGTCAGTGGTCGAGAGGGTATCTCGTTGAAGGAAGCTGATGCATTAGTGTACTACAACATCGACTTTAGTGCTACATCATATTGGCAGAGTAGAGACAGGATGACAACTAAGGATAGGTTGGAGTCAGATGTCTATTGGGTATTTGCCAAAGGTGGTATTGAGAAGCAGATATATAAAGCAGTTACTAATAAGAAAGATTATACAGTCAATCATTTCAAAAAGGATTTGTTATCTTTGTAAAACACAACATAACTATGGAACGTAAAATCACAGAGTCTCAGTTACAGAATAAAAGAATAAAGGAATTAGAAAAACAAGGTTACTACGTTATCAAAACGAAGCTTACTAATAAGAACGGAATACCCGATATAATCGCAATAGCACCCAACTCTAATGTACTTTTTTGTGAGGTAAAGACAAAGACAGGTAAGGTTTCTAAGTTACAGGAGTACCGACTAAAAGAATTGGAAGACTATGGATTTAAAACAGAAGTATACAGAGGTTGACACATACGAGATAGATGATTGGTTCTTTGCTCAACTACAGAGCTTTGACTTCTCGTTTGCAGTGGTAATCATAGGTCAGATTGTAGATGTAATCGAAGAACTACCTAAGCTTGATGGGTTTACCCAACGTATATTTGGTGTGATAAAATCAAAGGAACCTTTATTCTTTGCAATAGAATATTTAAACCAAGATGGAGACATACCTATTTTAGTGGACATCGAAAGGGTTGATGTGGATAACTACTTAGATGCTATATTAGACAACAAAACAATAAATCAAATCGAAAATGGAATTAGAAAAACAAAAGAAAATAGAACAGAAGATTAACATACTTAGAGCTCTTATTGAAACTAACTTAGGAGTAGATGTTAAGGAAGATAGAAGTAGAAAAAGACACGTAGTAGATGCGAGGCTTATATATGCAAACATACTAAGACAGGAAGGTCTTGGATGTACGCAGATAGCAAGGTCATTACGAAAAGACCACGCAACAATCTTACATTACTTCAGGGTTTTTAATACGTACATTGGTACAGACCTTATACTTAAGGATACATACCAAAAGATAACAGACATCTTTGAGGAGGAGGTAAATTCAAATCCTTTGGTCGATGAGAACGACTTAAAAAAAGAACTTTATGTTTTGCGTAATAAAATAAAATCATTAACTTCAGCCAATAGAATATTAAATTCTAAATTAAGACAGAAGAAAAGAACAGAGGAGAGGCTACAAGACATCTTCTCTTTGATAGAGGAGAGAACAAAAGAGGGTAGCGAAAATGAAATACTAAATAAACTTACAAGATTTTACAATGGTGTATACGACTACTGATATCGAAAAAGTAATCAACCAAGATAAGTGGTGCGTAAAATGTAAGTTGAATGAGTTGCTGCGTATGGATTGTAATATGTACGTCAACTTAGGAATTGACTCAAGTCAAAAAGATAAAGAAGAAGTAATCAAAGCTTCACGTAAAATTTATCTTGCAATTAAATCTTTAAATCGGAATATGGGTACTTTGTTTCTACAGGCAATTGACAAAAACTAAACAAAGAGATGAAAGGTCAAACCTCATACGATAAAGAAAGATTAGTTCACATCAATAACTTGATGGAGAAAATTCATTCTTCATCCAACACCATATACGAATGTTTGGTGGACAGAGAGTTTGATAAACTTCAGGAGACTGTAAGCAATCTACAGACAATCCTGAAGGATATCTCGCTTTCCGTAGAAGATGACATATGAATACACAGGCTTCGGTTCAGAAGTGCAGCTATTTAACTTCCTAAAAAAATATTTGATACCTGACTTGGAGAAGACCAAGACCTATAGTAGAACAGACTGTTATTCGGAAAGGTATAAACTCAATATAGAACTTAAGGTTAGAAAGAGACACTACAACGAATTGATGTTGGAGAAGAAAAAGTATGATGCAGTAATCAGGGAAAGCAATAAAAAAGATATGCTCCCTGTTTATATCAACGCTACACCACACGGTATATGGGCATTCTACTTACTCAAAACAGAGTACGATTGGATTGAAAAAGAATTACCAAAGACAACCTATTGGAATAACAACGAGAGAGTTACCAAAGTGGTAACCTTTTTAAATATAAATCAAGGTATAGATTTACTTCCTCTTGTTTCTCTTGGTAAGCTTTGAGCCTTTCTTTTTGTTAAGCTTATACTTAGCTATCTTATCTTTATTGAAACCACCTGTTGCGTGATACAAAGCTACCTGCTTGTCCGTAAATATCTTTCCACTTGGACTTACGTTCTTGTTCTTTCCTACTTTTTTAAATGGCATATCCTATAGTTTTGTGTCTTCAAAGACACTTTATGTTCGCAATTTTCTCGCCTACAGTATATAGCGTACAGGTCACACTTCTTACATATAGGTCCGAACTCTTTCTCGTTCTTCTCGTTAATGATATCTACAATGTTCTTCTTCTCTACGTGCTCGTCTGAGCACGGAAACCTTTCTTGTTTTTTCGATTGCATAATTACTTATCTTGCTTGTTTTAAATTGAATTAAAATGAACGTCTTTTTTTGTTATTGATACCTGTACTTCTTTTGCTTGAACCGAAGCTCGAATTTCGTGATTTTTTTGCAGGTCCGAAACTACTTCCTGATTTTCTTTTATAAGTCTTTCTCTTTTTCTTTGGTACATAATTATACAACTCATCCTTTTGTTGTCTTCTTAATTCCCTTTTAGCTTTCTCTATTTCTTTTAAAGCTTGTCTCTCATCGTATCCCGGAGAGTTGGGTCCAAATGTTTTTTCCCATAGCTCTCTATCGTAACGCTTCATATCTGTTTCGTTATCGTATCCTTGAAGCATTTCCTTTTTTGTTTTAGATTTTTCTTTAGCAACCTTCTGTGCTCTTGTTAAATCTCCGTAGATATCTGCAAGAACCATCTTACGAATATCTTTGTATAAAGGAATGAAACCAAGATTCCCCATAAGTTCTAATGGTAGCCTTACATATCTTTCGTTATTCTGTCTTTCAATAGCATCAGGCTCCTTTCTGTCAGGCTCTGTTAACTTCTTTGTCAACAAGTCTGCAGTACCAAGTATTGGACCGTATGCTGCTCCCATCTTCATTAAGAAGTCTGCTAATCCTGAACCTCTACCTTGTTTTGGTTTTGGAACTATGTTGTATTGTATACCATCTTTGTAAGGGTCGTACTCCCCTTCTCTCAAAAACTGTAATTGATTTTCGTTTATATCTTCGATGGCATAGTTTATAATACTCTTAGTTGCGTTACCAAAATCTCTTCCGAATAATAAAGAAGTGAACGCTGAAGCAAACGACTGACCTAATCTTTTATCGAAACTTTTTGAGTCAGACTCCGATGTTCCTGAGTAGAAGTCTTCAAAGTCTTCATCATCATCTGCAACTAACTCAGTAAGCAACTCAGAAAGGATAGAACCAACCAATGTATAAAGTACCATTCTACTTGTAACACCACCTATCAAAGCAGCTCCTTGTCTTTTACTAAGCTCCCCTCTTCCAATCATATTCATTATACCTGTACGTGCAGTAACGTACTCAAATATCAAGAACCTTGTCATAAAGTTGTTGAAGGCATTAAAAGCTTTTAAACTCATAGACATATTAGGTCTGTTCGTTCCTTTCAATAATCCCATAAATGCATTATCTGTAGCACCTGCCATAACAGAACCTTTATCAGCTCTCGTCTTAGCTTCGTTTAATGCATCTTTGTACTTCTCCATATATGCTGCATCATTATCAGCAATCTTTTTGAAGTCAGGCTTCACTCCTGTAAGATTAGTGAAAGTCTTTTCAAACGTACCAAACCAAATTGGTTTCATTATAATTTTATCAGGAGTAGATATCAATGTGTCTGCAGTAAACTCAACACCTTTTACCCATCTCTGTCCTGTTTGGTTCCACATCTTACCTAAGAAGTTTGAGAACTTATTCTTAGCCTTACCTCCTGATACACCTTGAGCTTGGCTCAGTATATTAGTATCAACCATCTTACCTGAAAGTGTGTTACTTGAGTACAGACGATTTGTTTCTGTACTACCTAAGTTTTTCATCACGTTTACACCTGTTTCAGAGTTGAAAATCTTCATCAACTTGTTACCCATTATAAAGCTCTTTGGGTCAACTATAAGAGCATAACTCATATTGGATGTAAGCTCTGCAACAAACCTTCCTGTACCTGCAAGTATGGAACGATATCCTTGCTTCTGAATGTAATCAAATACTCTATCTGCTATAGAGTTTTCAGTGTATGAGTTTGTTAGTAAGTTCTCAGTAGCTTCCTCAAATGCTGACCTTATAGCATTGAATATCTCCTGCTGCTTATCACTCATAGTTGTCTCTCCGTTTAGCTTATCCTCCATTCTATTCAATGTTCTTCTTGAAGTCCTGATAGGCTCAGTTAAATGGTAATCCATCAACGTATATTTAGCACCTCTCTGAACGGAAGCATACACATCAAAGTCTAATGCAGAAACTGCACCTGTCCTTTCAATGTTTGACTTAGCTCTTGTAGATGGTCTTAAAGAGTTGTTGTACTGCTCAACAAAAGATGGAGCACCCATCACATCTCCGGGAGCATTCTCCTGTATAACATTCAAGTGTACATAATTAGCTCTTGGTCTAATCCCTTCTCCTCTTATCACATTTGCAGTGTATGAAGCTTTTGGTCCAAGCTCTGCATTAATCTCTTGAAGTATTTTAATAGAGTTCTTTTCTGCTTCACTGAATGAATTATATAAAGCATCGTTATCAAAGTTTCCATTCTCATCAGTATATGTATCTAATATACCTTGAAGCATTTCAGCATCTACCTTTCCGTACTTTGTATTTCCTGATTTAATTCTCTTTATAGTAGCCTTTAAGAAATCAGATACAGGATTTACTTCCTTATTATTTGGGTTAGATAAATATTCCAACTCAATCATATAAGCCATCTGCTTAAATTTAGATTCAACAAACTTGTTGTTGTCTCTCTTGAAATGTTTCAGGACTTGTTTCTCAGCTTGCTCTATTTTTCCTTGAACATTTTTTAAATCAGTTCTAAATTTAGCAACTGCTTGAGATGCTTTTCCAAATACTGCATTGAATATATCTTTAGTCTTGAAGTCTCCAAACAATTGGTCTATATAGAACAGAGGGTTTCTTCTTATCATCTCTTCTATTGATGTCTTCCTTGTAAGGATAGACTTCAATTTAGAATACATTCTTGTAATAGGTAAAAGCTTACTACGTTTTACTGCATTAGCTCCTGAAGTTGAGTCGTTGTTTGCGTTTATCTTCTCAACCATTACCTGTGCATAGTGAGGTAGATATCCATTGTTGATATTATCAATAACTCTCATCAAGTTCTGAATATCTCTTTGACTCAACTCCTTAACACCTTTTGTTCTAAGTAATCTTTTTAGACTATTTGCTAAATCTTTCTCGTCTTGACTTGGTAATTCATTAGCGTTAAGAATATCTTTTTCTTCCAACTCCTGAAGTAACTCTTGCCTTCTTGCTTCTTGTTCAGCTTCAGAAACTGTTATTGATTTTGTAGATGGCATAATTATTTTCTTATACTTCTTCATTACCTCTAACTGCTCTGCAGTGATAACACCTTCACGCTTCATTAGAGCTAATGTAGATGCGTAATCTACTTTACCATCATCATCAGTTACCTTATCTTGGAAAGACTCAAACACTTCAGCTAATTCTATAGCCATTGATTGTTCCTCGTCTAACTGTTTTAATATAGCCTCAGTTTTTTCAGTTACTTCTGAAATCTCAGTAAGGTCTAATACAGTTTTTTTCTGACCCATCATATCAACTAACTCCATATATGTTTCAAAAACACTATCAGGAATTAAAGTTGGATTAACACTAAACAGTCTTTTTAGTTGTGGTTTAACCACATCAGCGATACCAATTTTAGTTTTGATATTCTTTATAGCCTGCTTTCTTCTTGTGTTTGCTCTCTTGATTGTTTCAGCATATTCTGCATTTGCAAATACCTTAGCCATATAATCAACGAACCTTTCGATTGAAGAGTCATTAAACATATTAACCTTTGAGAACTTAGAGATAACTGCAGCCATCTGTTTAGAAGTTATACTTCCTTGTTTAACCATCTCCTTAATCTCCTTGCTCAACTCAACGCTTGCTTTTGTCCAAGCTTGTACTGCAGTTTTAGCACCTCTGTTAAGTGTCTTTATTTGTTCTACTAATCCTTGCTTCTCACTTAATGTTATCTTCTTAGGGTTGGATATAGCAAGTATTCTTTTTACACTTGGAGCTTTCTTCTCTTTTAAACCAAGTTTTTTACGGATGTCTCTGAGCATAGCTTCTCTTTGAACATCTGTCATATCTTCATATAGCTTTGTTCCCTGTAAATAATTAATAACATTATCAGGAATCTTGCTGAACTTCACTCCTCTCTTTTTGGATTTTTCAATAATACCATCAATCTCTCCCATCACTCTTTCGTAAGAGTCCTTGATACCAAGTTTACGAGTAATGTCTCTAAGTATCTCCTGTCTTTGTATATCGTCTGCTTTCTTGTATGAATCAGAGTTGTTAACCACATCCATTATGCTCTTTGGTATAGCTCTTAATTCTTTGCCAAGTTTTTCAGCTTTCTCTTTTGCAATACCAATCAATGAATCAACTAAGTTGTTTACCTCATCAGATAGTTGGAACCTTGCTTTAGCAGAAGCTCCTGTATTAGACTCATCAAACTTTATTTTTGCTTTAGCATCTACTGCTTTACCTGCAAACAAGTCTGCAAGACCTGTGTTAATAAAGTCATCTAAGCTCATACTTTCAATCTTATTGGCATCTAAGTCTTCAAGTGTAGTGAACTTCTCTTTTATGTATTTAAAGGTAGCATTCATCCATTCTTTGAACTTTGACTTTTTAGCTGCGTTGATAATGGTTTCTCCTTTTGTTCCCATCAATTCAACTAACGCTTCCTCTCTTGCTAACTTATTATCTCCATACTTTGCTATAGCATCTTTTAACGCTTGAGTTCCTTCCACTAACTTTAGACCTTGCTCTAAAAGTTGAGTACCCTTTTTACCACTTGATGCACTTCTTAAAAAGTCTATCCATATATGACCAAATTCGTGAATAGGAGTAGCTAATGATTTTGAATCAGGATTTAGAATTACTCTTCCATCCTTAGTAAGACCAAGTATCTTTTTACCGTTAGTTTCTTGAGTTCTTACTCCCTCTTCATTTATAGCATCGTTGAACTCTTGAACAGTATTTGAAACACTAACACCCGGAAAAGCAAATTTCAATTTACCAATCAATATATCAATGTCGGACATACCTCCTGCCTGTACCTTGTCTCCCTGAAAAGCTTTGTCAGAAGCAGCAGTACCCATTGTTTGAGATGCAATCTTATCTGCATCAGGAAGTTTACCTGACTTATCTTTTTTAAACATTCGATTAGTCTTAGCCTTCCAAGTTGGGAATATGTCTATACCGTTAGTAGGGTTCTTAATAAGTTTAATAAGTCTACCTCTTGGTCCTGTTCCATAGTTTTCGTGGTCTATGTCAATCACTGCAGGATTTTTTACATCAATCCCCATCACTGCAACAACATCTCCCTTGCTTGCTTTTAACATTGAGGGTTCTCCTATCGCACTATATATATTATCTGAAGTAAATATGTTACTATTGTCCTTCTTAGCTCCATCGTATAGAGCTTTTATAGCAGGTTTTGCATTCTTCTTAACACCCTCTCCTGATACAAGGTTGTCAAATATTAATGTTCTCTCATCAAGAGAGAAAGTTTCTTTCATACCCTGTGCTCTTTCTTTTGCCTGCACAGATATAAAATCCATCAACTCTCCTAATGTCTTTATATTGTTCTCTTTTATACGAGTAAAAACATTTCCTGCTGCTTTACCTCCCTTTGTTTTAGATTGTTTATCGAGTCTCTCCATTAAAGCATCCATTGCTGCAGTCTGATTTTTTTTGGGTTGACTTTTAATTTCAGGAGCCATCCATCTAAATACTGCCTCATTGGAGTTTACTGCGTTGTTTCCCATTCTAACTATAGCCATAGGGATATGACCATCAGGAAGCTTACCTTCTGACCAAAGTCTATCAAATAGAGGTTTGTTTCTATTGTAAACTTTTACTGCATCATCAACTTGAGATTGAGACTTGTCACGAGCTACACCTGCCCAAGCAGCTTTCTTATTCTTAGCTCTTGAATTGAATCCTAAGCCACCGTTTATCTCCATTGGGTTACCTTTAGAGTCTGTGTATGTTCCTGAACCAAGTATATCGGATATACCTGTAACCATTGGAATACCATCAAAATCCTCTATAGTTCCTTCCATCTGTTCTACAGACTCAAATCCTAATGCTTTGGCATCATCTTCTGTAAATTCAACTAAGGATTTACTTTCAGCCATTGGAGATACTTGTGTCTTTGAAGACACTTCAGGAGCAGTGAATAGTTGTTCCTCTTCGTTCATTGCATCCATTTCAGCAGCAATTACTTCTACATCTCCACCTTCAGCATCTATAAGTGACTCTTGAGTTTGACCCTCCAATCTAAATCTTGGCTTACCATCTGCAGTCTTCTCCTCGTTTAATACTTCTACATCTACATCAGTTTCAGGAGTAACCTCTACCTCTGTACCAACTTCAGGAGTAACCTCTACCTCTGTACCAACTTCAGTAAGTTGATTTTCTGTTAGGTCATTTATTTGTTTTTTAATTGCAGCAGCTTTTTCTTTTGCTACCTGACTTTTATTTCCTTCTAACGTGTTAAGTTCTAACTGAAGCTCTGTTATTCTGTTCAGAGTGGTATTGTTTAAATCAGGGTTAGCTTCTGTTATTTCTTTTTTCGTTGATAGCTCAAGAAGTCTGTCCTGTAGTTTACCTTCTCTACCATCATAATCATTCTTGATTACAATTTTCATCTCTTGTAACTGCTCAAGGTTTGAAGTCTCTATAATATTATCTAACTCTGCACCATCAACTTTACCACCATTAATTTTATAAGTTGGCTTACTAAATCTTGTTGCTACAATATCCTTAACACCACCCGGTATTTCAGCTAAACCTTCAAGAGCAATCTCAGATATGTCCATATCCTGACCAATAACTGCTCTTGCAGTAGCTTCCCCTGTTGAGCCACCAATTGCTTCAACTGCACCTGCTCCTAATATTGACTTTGTTTTTAAACCTTTTGTCGCTAATTTAGATGATTGCTTTCCTCCTTTTGTTAGTATTTTTGCACCGATTTTACCACCAATCTTACCTGTAACTGCATCAATAGCACCGATTGTTAAACCTCTTGCAAGTGCTTTATTTCTTAAGCTACTATATTTCTCAGGGTCACTTAATATCTCTTTTACTACTTCAGGAGTTAACTCTCTTCCATCTGCCTCCTCTTGTAATAACTCTGAGAATGTGGAACCAATCTCAAGTGCAGAACCTGCTGCTGCAAAAGCGTATGGTAAAGATGATAAAGCTCCTCCAACTGCTCCGGGAATTGCACCAACACCACCTGCTGCTGCACCTGTTCCTGCACCAATCGCAGCACCACCACCTACTGTAGTTCCAAAAGCTGCTAATGAGTCTGTATTAGATGCCATTGATGAAAATGAGCTTAATATAAGTTCAGGTAAAATTGTAGCACCTGTCTTAGCTATACCCATAACAACACCTAATAAACCACCATATTTTTCATATGTGGCTTGGTACTCCTGCATCTCTGCAGATGGACCATATTTTTGTGCATCTTTGTTTGCTTCTAAAAATCTTTCTATCTGAGCCATATCAGGGGATGTTCCTGACAGTAAAAGGTCTGAAGCCTCTTCTGCTGCTTGACCTTGAGCTATACCTCCTGCAACGGAACGTGCCATATCATCAATGAAGTCTCCAATACCAAGTGGTATCACTTCATCAAAAGCTCTTAATGCATCCCCAAAACCACCTGTAAAGTAGTCTTGTTCTGTGAATCCTTTATCTTCTGAATCTAAGAATAAGTTTTGAAACTTACTTCCCCAATCAATTCCTTCTTCTTCGGGTTGCTGACTCGATGGTAATTCTGAAGTACCACTTTCTAAAGAAGCTAACTCGGTAGTTTCGAGTTCTCCATTTTGACTTTTTTTTTTAAGAACACCCTCTTCAACGTATTGCTTAAATTTATCAACACCATATTCTTGAACAAACGCAGAGTCAGTCTTAACATTACCATTAGGACTTACATATTCTTCTCCTGTAAACTGAAACTCTTCTTCAACAGGAGCACCACTTTCGTCTGCCTGCATCTCTTCTTGGTTCAATGGTCCAAATCCTTCGTCTACCTGCACAAGTGTTCCATCCTGTACATATGTGTCAAATGAACTTGAATACTGTCTTCTTAATTGAGACTCGCTAAGTATGTTTCCGTTTGGTGTTCTAAATTTTCTTTCCATATATACTTTGTTTATTACATAGGTATTCCGTTAGCATCAAGCTTCTTACCTTCCCAATTGTTTGCATCAATAAATTTTTGTTGGTTCTTCTTGTCGTTTGCATAAGCCATCATCCATTTCTTTAAGCTATTTAAACTTTGAGCTGCTCCATCATCATCGCTAAGGAAATCAACTTCAATCACTAAAGGGTCTTTTTGAGGATGACCCGGAATAGATAAAGATATTTTATCTCCATCTAAAGCTTGGTACTTAACACCTTCAAACCCTTTGGTGTTGTTTAATTTGTTTACAACTCTCTTTCCAAAATCGTCTTTGTTTAATTTGAATATAGCTCCTCCTTGACTTTTAGTGTAGCCTGAATCTCCGATATTAATATCTTCAACTAAGTTTCCTGCCCAATTATCTATATCTGTGCTATAGTCAATAGTTGCCTTATCTTGTTTTACAACCTTAGATGATGTTGTACCTTGACGATTAAATTTAGCACCTTTTTCGTATCCACCTCTACTTAGTGCTTTTGAGATATCAGACTCTCCTGTCAATAATGGACCTGCAGACTCAATAAATTCTGCTTGTGACTTTAACTTAGGTATCATCTCTCCAACGAAATTAGCAAGACCTGCATCTACATCAGCTTGAGTTGCTTCGTATAGTTTCTTAATTCTTCTTTCGTTTCCTACACCTTCATCCTTAGTGTCGTCAAAGTCAGGATTGTCTTCCATCACATAGAAAGAAACAGGTCTCTCTTCTAACTCTCCTGTATTAACATTGGTATAGGTAACAACTATACCATCTTCATCTCTTGTTACCGATTGTATGTTATCATTTTGGTCTCTGAAGTAATCAGTAGCACCTTGAATTGCCATATCATCTCCTTTATAGAGGTCAGCAATCTTACTAACTTTTGAATCAAGTTCTCTTTGTCTTTCTCCTGCCTTTCTCTCATCGCTTGTCATTGCTCTTGGCTCCCTATAAACTTGACTCACTTGTACTGTTTCTTCGTAGTTAAGACCAATGTCAATCTGAGATTTATACGCTTCCACTGCTGCCTTCTTTTGCTCATCTGTTAACTGTGCTTCAACTCTTCCGTTTACACTCTTAAGCAAAACAACAGATGGGTCATTTTTAGCTTCTTCAGGGTCGAATGTTAAAGTGTAGTCTTTACCATCAAAAGTCTGACCCATAAAATCCACTAATACAGATGCAGCAAAATTAGGGTTACTAAGCTGACCGTTGATATATGTTATCTGTGATTGTTCAAATAATGAATAAGCTTTTAGCTCACTTGGTTGTATACCCATCTCTTTTGCTAAATTAGCTAATTCTGCAGGAGTCTTGTCCTTAAATCCACCTTCTCTATCTCTGATGTCTTTTATTGTTTTAAAGATACCTGCCTTGTATTTATTTCCTAAGTCTTCTATTATTTTTGACTCTGTTCCTAAAGTATTTATAAATTCATCAGCACCACCAATCACATCATACTGAGTGTACTTTGTTTTAATCCTGTTCCTTAATTGTTGAACCGTAACCAAGTTATTAGGGTTAGGGTCAGGGATTAAATTTCCACTACCATCATCAATTAACTTAGCCATAGACATAATACCTGTCTCCGGGTTTATGACTAACTCAGTCTGAGTGAAGTTAGCAAATCCTTCCACCTGCTCCATCATCCAAGTCTGCATCTCTGATGCTCTCTGTGATACAGGTAAGTCTGAGCTCATCATTGCCATTTTCTCAGCATACTCATCATTATAATCTTGAAGTAAACCGAATGCTTGGTCAGTACCATCCTGAAGATTTTGTCTCATAATGGTATATTGCTTTGGGTTTAATTGACCTGACTTTAATAAGGTCTCCTGCATCAGCATTT
>JAAGZR010000545.1 GCA_024206155.1 Aliivibrio sp. | reverse complement strand
TTTCTGTTACTTGGTCTTGGTTGTAGTGATACAACGATAATTTGTTGAATTGCATAATAATAAATTTTAAGATTAAGAGACCAGGAAACACCTGGCCTTTCGTCCTTTCAGGACTCATCAGTTAACCTAATAAACCGAAGCTACTCGGTACACCATGCATGATGAGGTTGCCCACCAGTACAGGTAGTGTAACACAGAACAAACCGAACAGCACTCCAGAGAGAGCAAAGCCGATTTTTTCAGATACGGATTGAGAGTTTTTGAATTCATTGATAATAGTGTTCATAATAATAGTTTTTGTGGCTTTCGCCTGATTAAGACGGCCAGAGGCCGTTTCGTCCTATGAGGACTCGTCAGTTAATCTGTGGTTTTACTGAGTAAATTTCTAATACTTCATATCCTTGGCCTTCAAGGATATCTTTAATTTCGACTTCATCATCTGTTGGCAGGTCATACATATTCATAGAATATGCACCACCTACAGCAGTGAACATGCATTGATAATAATTCATAGCTTCTAGTTTGAGATTGTAAATTCATAACCTGTCTTCATCGATAGCATAAAACGGCCACCTACACTTAAGATGTTCCCTTCGGAGTCATACTCGGTATAGGATTGGACGTATGGTCTTCCGTACTGGTCAAATTTGATTTCTGTTACTTGGTCTTGGTTGTAGTGATACAACGATAATTTGTTGAATTGCATAATAATAAATTTTAAGATTAAGACGCCTCTCGGCGTTTCGACCTATCAGGTCTCATCAGTTAATCTACAGGTCTGCCCACTCCTCGAGTTCTTCCCAGTCTTTTATGGCTTGTTTTTTATCTGTCACATCGGTTGCCCTGGACAACATAGAGCCAATCTCATGAGCTACCTGGGGGTTTACACTGGAGCTATACATTACCCTGTTGCCTTTCGAGTTCCATACACCGAAGCTCCAAGTTCCTGTTCCGTACTTCATCAATTCTACTGGACAGGAATACATGTGAAAATGCATTTTCACAGAAAATTCTGGTGTGCTTATCTGTAGTTTCCAGTTATAATCTGTGCACTCTTTCGTAACCTTGTGTGCTGTCTGAGAAAGCAATTTTTTTACGATTTTTACGTATTCTGTGTTTTCAATCTGTTTTTGCGTTAATTTTTGCATGATATATAATTTATGGCTTTCGCCTGGTTAAAATTAGTCATCGGTATAGGTATTGCTCCTACTGGTCTGTCAATCAGATACCGATGTTTTGTCGTACAATCAGTCCAGGACTACTTCCTTTTCACCCCATCTACAGATGGTTAAACACTTGGTTATTGTGATGGCACCCTACTGGTAGGCAATCTTTCGGAGTCTTTCGACTCTTCCCTGGTTTCACTTGTACTCGCAGTTGACTTCCCTTGAGCCCTTGAATTACCTGGACTCTCGATGGTATCTGGTACTCGCCTCTGTAAGAAACTCTGGTAGCACCATATCGAAAGGATATGATTGCGTATATCTGGACAGCTATACCGATAATCTGGTAGGCCCTGTCTTCAGCGATAACCCAGAGCAGTAACCAGGTGTTATCTGGACTACTCGTAGCATTACTCGAAGCGTACTCTCGTACTCTCGATGGGAAGTCAATATGTCAATG
>JAAGZR010000069.1 GCA_024206155.1 Aliivibrio sp. | reverse complement strand
TTCTTACCAAATATTGCATTTGCTCAAGCGAGTGTTGATTTAATTAACGCAAGACAACAGGCTTTTGTACATATCGAAAAGCAATCAGAACAAGTAGAAGAGATGGTTGATGAAGATGCTCCTAATTGGAATGAAATTGATCCGCTCAGTCATGAACTTTATAAATACAGTCAATTATTAAGCACTGCGTTTCCTGAAGATAGCCAAGACGGAAGTAAAGCAAAAGATGCGGTATGGGGTAAACCTGAAAAATTTAATCAATTAATGCCAGAAGCAAGATAAAGAAGCGGCAAAAACGGGTTTAGAACAAGCACAAGATACGTGTAATGGGTGTCACCGCTCTTACCGTTCACGTTTTTAAGTTAAAAAAAGGGTTGAAGATACGATAGCTTCAACCCTTTTAACGTTTTAGAACGATATTAGTTAGTCAGTGCTAACTTAGCCCCAAAGCCAACCAATAAAGAGCTTAAGCCATACTTAAGTAAGTTAGAAAATGCTTTACTTTCTGCGATTACCGTTCTGAATTTTCCTGCAAAAATGGCAATACAAATAAACCATATTAAAGCAATGAAAGCGGTTGTGATCCCAAGCATGCCAATCATCGATGGTGATGAGGTTTCAGGTGTTAAAAACTGAGGAATGAAAGCAACGAATGTCAGACATACCTTTGGATTTAACGCATTGGTTAGAATACCTTGGCGATATACTTTCATATTTGACGTTTTCTTAGCCGTTTCCAACTCTGCGATGCCACCTTTGGCTGTGAACATTTTAAAGCCGATGTAACACAAATAGGCAGCACCAATATATTTAATGATAGTAAAAGCGGTTGCAGAAGAGAGTAATAGTGCACTTAAACCAACGACAGCTAAAAAGGTGTGAAAAAGAACGCCAGTAGCCACCCCAAATGCCGCATAAACTCCAGCTTTTCCACCTCCACTTAATGCTCTTGAAAGTACAAAAAAGAAATCTGCGCCTGGCATTGCACAGAAGGCAAACATGCCAGCAATAAAGAGAAGATAAGTTTCAATGCTCATAATTAACCCATGAATAAGACAACGTAATATAGGCTATATTAGAGCCACGAATAAATTATCGATAATGTACTGCTTATTGAGTGATATATAAACCGTTATTCAGACACTTCAAGTAAATAATCTTCAACTTGTTCAGATAGCCAGTCAATAATAACGCCGCGAGGCATGTTCGTTTTGGTCATTTCTGCGAAAGATTGCCAGTTCATTGCACGGTTATGTTTGAGAACCTTTAACGTACCATCACGTAAATACTCATTAATTAATAATGCAGGGACCGACGACCATCCCGTTTTATCTAATACAGCATCACGAAGGTGCTCATAAAAAGTAAGTGCAATGTATTTGCTGGATGTTGGCTCAAATACCATTAGTTCATCATCATCAATGTAATTAACGATAATTTCAGTGTGGCTTTCCAAATCTGTCGGGCTTACTTTTCGTAGTTGGCTCAATGGGTGCTCTCTATGTGCGACCGACATCATGCGAATTTGGCCTAACTCGTTTTGTTGAACATGCAGAAGTTGGCTATTGATAGGTAAAATGCCATACGCTACATCAACCACATTTTGTTCAACCATTTCTTCAAGTTCTGGTGATGGAGCAACATAAATAGAGATGCTGGTGTTTGGGAACTTTCGACTCATGCGAGTTAAAATATCACGCCAAATAGGTTCAGGCAGTGAGTCATCACGCACCACGCGAATGGTTGAAGCAATACCTTCATTGTATTGTAAGCACTTACTTATAATATCGTTGCTAATAACCATCATACGTCGGCAGTCATTAACGATTGATTCACCTATTTCGGTAGGGGTAATACGGTTGCCAGTACGAACTAATAAGGTCACTCCCAACTCATCTTCAAGTGTGCTTAGAGCCGCACTGACAGTGGTTCGACTTTTTTGAAGTTTACGAGCTGCTTCTGCAATAGAACCCAATTCAACCGTATATAAGAGCATTTCAATTTGACTGGTTTTCATGATCTTTTTCTCGTTAATTTATGCCGCCTAATATTAAGCGACGAATTAGTTGACGCTGACTGATTATCCTATCACCAATTTTCTCTATATGATGATCCGTATACATAAAAAAGACGAAAAATAAGTCGATGGAGGAAAATATGTCGTATTCAATTAGAAAAGAAAGGCAATTATTACTGGTTTCAACGTTTTCAGCTTTACTGTTTGCAATGTTAGGTATTGTATTAGGTACGCTGATTCATTCATTAGTTATTATTTTTGATGGTGTTTACTCATTAGTGAGTTTAGGTCTAACCCTAGTTTCGCTAGTGGCAGTACTGTACATTCGAAAAGAAGATGTTTCGAAGAATATCAAGCGTGTTAAGGTAATTGAGTCTTCAGTAATTTTGCTTAAAGGGATCGCAATTACCTTAATGTGTGTACTTTCATTTGTTGCTGCTGTTCAAGCAATAATGGAAGGTGGCCGAGAAGTGAATACCGGTATCGCATTAGCCTTTGGTGTTTTTAGCATGATAGGTTGTTATACAAGTTATTGGGTCATGAAAACCCAAGGTCGTGAAGTCAACTCGGCTCTTGTTGATGCAGAAGCAAAACAATGGTTAATGGATACCGTAATTAGTGCTGCTGTATTTGTTGGCTTTATGATTGCAAAAGCATTGCTACTAACATCATATGCGCATTATGCACAACTTGCTGACCCAATCATGGTTGTAATGGCATCTATCTATTTTATTATTGTGCCAGTTAAAATGATCATTAGTTCATCAAAGCAGTTACACCAATTAAATCGAGATGGTGTTTTAACAAAGTATTCACACGCCTAAGTTCTTTCATCTTTAGGCGTGTCCATCACCACTAAGGTACCAATTGAGTTGACCTGAGAGATCTCTCCAAGTACGTTTGAATGAAACTGCTTATATGAAGATAGACTCTCAGTCTCAACTCGCAATAGATACTCATTCGCTCCCGTAATATTGTGGCATTCTGTTACTTCATTTGATTCCATTATCTGTGCTTCAAAATTTTTTTGTGATTTTTTACTGTGATCCGATAATCCGATCGTCACATAAGCAACAAATCCTATTCCACACTTATTTGGATTTAATACCGCACGATAGCCTTGAATCGTTCCATTCCGCTCTAATTCTTGTACACGACGTAATGTTGCTGAAGCTGATAACCCAATACGGTCAGATAGCTCTACATTGGTCAGCCGTCCATTCCTCTTTAACTCTTGCAATATTCTTTCGTCAAATCTGTCCATTGCGACTAATCCTTGCGTATTAATTTTATTTTAAACAAATATAGACAGAAAATTTACTCAGTCTCGCATTAAGATACAAGCAGAATTTATTTTTATAAGATACTTATTATGGACTACACCTATTTACTTGCTTTAACCACATTTGCTTTTGTTGGCGCGTTTACGCCTGGGCCAAATAACATTATGTTGATGACTTCAGGAGCGAACGTTGGTTTTGTTCGTACTATTCCACATATGCTTGGAGTGATATTTGGTTTTGCATTTATGTTGGTTTTAGTTGGGTTTGGTTTAGTTCAAATATTTCATACTTACCCTCAATTAGAGATGGCATTGCAGATCATCAGTGCGGCGTATTTACTTTATCTGGCGTATAAGATTGCGAGCAGTAAACCCATTGATAATATTAATGGTGACTACAAACCGATGTCGTTCCTACAAGCCGCGAGCTTCCAATGGGTTAACCCAAAAGGGTGGTCAATGGCATTATCTGTTATGAGTATTTACGCGACCAGTGCAGATATGTTTAGTGTGTTTATAATCGCATTTGTGTTTATTTGTATTAATGTGCCTACCGTTAGTTTTTGGACAGTTGCGGGTAAAGAGTTACAAAAGAGATTAAAAACACCGAAGCATTTAAAGCTTTTTAACTACAGTATGGCAGGTTTACTTGTCGGCTCTATGGTGATGGGTTTTTAATTGGTTTTCTTTGTTAATCGGGTGTTGCTGTCTTTGATGTGTTATCTTTATGTATATCACCTCTAAATATACGATTAACAAGGATATTCCTATGTATCGACATTTATTTTTGCTTTTCATCATTTTTTTTACTTCATTGCCATCGCAGGCAGAAGAAGTGATTTATTCAGAACAAGAGTATTTAGATCGTCCATTAATGGAGCGTTATATTTTAGATGAACTAAAAGCTTTACGGATGGAGCAACAAGATCTAGAGCGACGTTTAACGATACAAATTACTGATCGAGAGCTAGCGGTTGCTGATAAATCATTAAATTACTCTAATACAACGGTAACTTACTTTTTCTATGTCATTGCGGCGGTCGCTTCTCTTATTGCGTTGATTGGGTGGCAATCATTAAGAGAGATGAAGCAAAATACCAAAGAGATGGCAGATAAGCAGCTCAATAAAATTGCACATGATTATGAGAAAAAGTTTGTAGCGTTAGAGCGAGATCTAAAACGTAAAACGCGAATTATCACTGAGAATAACCGTGAAATTGAAATTATCAATGAAGTTCATAACTTATGGTTGAGAGCTCAAAGTGTCCAAACACCTGAACAGAAAATGGATATTTACGATGAGATCCTAAAAGTCAGACCGGGTGATTTAGAAGCATTGACGTATAAAGCGGATGCGGCAATGGAGATGCGTGAATTCCATTGGGCATTGAATTTATGTAATCGTGTTTTAGAAGTGGATGATCAAAATGCACACGCATTATTTCAGCGTGCGTGTGCGTATGCGCAATTAGGGGCTGAAGTGCAAGCCATTGATGACTTGCAACGTTCTATTGAGGCAAGTACTTCTATGCGCGAACTTGTATTAGAAGAGACAGACTTTGACCCATTAAGAGGTTTAGAGCGTTTCGAAACACTATTAGAAGAATATGCAAATAACGTATCTTAAATAGGCATCATTCATTCGCCAAGGTGCTCGAAAATAAAGTCCATAAAGCAACGTACCTTGGCTGACATATGTTTACGACTAGGATAAACCATGAAAATATCAATGGTTAATTCAGGGTAATCAGCAAATAGCTCAACCAGTCTTCCTGTTTTTAATTCATCGGTTAAATGAAAGTGAGGGATGCGTGTTATCCCTTGCCCTGCCAAACATAACGATAACTCCATAAATGAATTGTTAGTGATGACCTGACACTGCAATGGTACAGCAATAGGGTGATTGTCTTTATCTACAAAATCCCAAACAGCGCCTTGTTTTACATACGCATAACCAATGGTTTTATGTTCTGAGAGTTCATTAGGATGCAATGGTGCCCCGAATTTTTTTAAATAGTCTGGTGACGCAATAGTGATGGCTCTTGATCGTAAAAATCGACGGCTGATCAAGCTAGAATCTTCAAGTTGATGTGATGCACGGAGCGCCATATCAAACCCTTCTGCAACGATATCAATTTTTCTGTCATTTAAGTCTAACTCAAGTGTGATGTCTGGGTATAAATCCGTAAATTTACCAAGGATTGGGCGTAAGCGTGAAAGAGCAAATCCAACAGGGCAACTGACTTTTAATCGACCTTTAGGTTTTTCTTGCTGTCCGGTAATCGCATTTTCAGCCATTTGTGCATCTTCAATCAGCTGTTGGCATTGCTGAAAATAAAGCTCACCTTCAGGCGTTAGACGTAGCGTTCGAGTTGTACGATGAAGTAAGCGAACGCCTAAGCGCTCTTCTAGTTTTCCTATCTCTTTACTGATGTAGGAGGTTGAATGCCCACTGTTTGATGCTGCTTGGGTAAAGCTGCCGCTGGTCACGACTTCTGAGAAAATGACCATGCCATCAAATAATGCTGAATTAAATGCCATATTTACGCATCTTTAGGTTTATTAAGTGTTATATGGAAACAATCATTACACATTTAGGTTATTAATCAATATCTGTGAATGAACTATAGTTATCTCATCGCAAATAAGAATAATATATTTGAAAAGAGCAGAGCATTAACTACTCTTTTTGTTCAAACTGTTCAAACTGTTCAAACTGTTCAAACTGTTCAAACTGTTCAAACTGATTATGAAGGTATCCCTATGAAAATTTTAGCATTAGCAGCAAGCAGCAGTTCAACATCAATTAACAAACAATTAGCAACATATGCAGCAGGTTTAGTGATTGGTGCTGAAGTTGAAGTGTTAGATATTAATGATTATGAAATGCCTATCTTTAGTGAAGACAAAGAAAAAGAGTTAGGTCAACCTGAGCAAGCGAAAGCTTTTTTCCAAAAAATTAGTGAAGCGGATGCTGTTGTTATTTCTTATGCTGAACACAATGGCTCTTATGCAGCAGCATTTAAAAATGTATTTGATTGGACGTCTCGTATTGATATGAAAGTGTATCAAGGTAAACCTGTTGTAATGCTAGCTACGTCTCCTGGCCCTGGTGGAGCAGCAACGGTATTAGCTGCGGCTACAGGCTCTGCTCCTTACTTTGCAGCAGAGCTTAAGGGCTCACTTTCTGTACCTAGTTTTTATGATAACTTTGATATGGAAAGAGGTGAGTTACGTAACGAAGCGTTGAATGCTGAACTAAAAACGATCATGTCGGCATTATAAAATTTCAGAGAAAGACAGAGGCGTATCCACTTTGTGGCTGCGCCTTTTTTTATACAATAAACTCTCAGAGTAAAAACAAAAAAGTAAAAATATAAAATCAAATAGATACTTTTTGCATCACAAATCCCCAACAAATGAATAAGCTTTCATCATTCATACTATTATTTTCAATTGTTATGAATGAGAATGAATAGGCATCAATTATTATATGGTCATGATTTATATAGGACGTTTTTTATGATTAAGAAGTATTTTGCCGCTTTGTTATTAATGATGAATATGATGGCTTCAGCCTGCGCTCAATCAGTTGATAGCATGGTTATGGTTCAACAAGAGTTAAAAGAAAGATTAGTACAATTATCTACCGCTGATCCAGCCGATAAATTGTTTTTTGAAGATGTATTACGTCGCAAAAATGACAAAATTCGAGCGGATATTGAATTACAGCTGCAAGAAAACCCAAGTGCTAAAGGGCTTGATGGTGTTGTTCGTTCAGAGATGGTCCTTATGGGCGAGTTATTACAACTAAGTCATCAAGATTTGGTTGAATTGACTAAAGCAGTCCGTAAAGCGAAAGGCGATGAGAAAGACGATTTAGAATTTGCTGCACAAAAACGTCTTGCTATCATGGATATGTATTATGAAGAAGCATTCAAAACATTATCATGGGGTGAAATTCTAAATATTGATTTCACCAAAGAAAAAACAGCCATTTTAAAAGAACTAACAAATCGTGCTGATTTATTGGCAAACATTATTCATTATCTTGAATCACAAAAATCAGATATTGCGAAACGTATGCAATATGCGTCAGTAGAGAAGAAAGATCTGCTAACGCAAGATGCGACGAACTTGTCTGAACGAGTTTCATTAATGATTGCGAGTTTAGAAGTAACGACGGCATTAATGGAGCAAAACAATATTGATATTACAGAGTATAAACAGCTTATTTTCTCTGTAACGGGTGATATCAACAGCGATGTATTGGACATCGGCGTTGCTTATGGTTTAACAGAAGAGTGGGTTACTCGTTTTAAAGATTGGGGGGTAGAGAATGCGCCATCAATTATTGTTAAATTAGTTATTTTCTCGCTTATTCTTTGGGTGACAAGTTTCCTTTCTCGACTTGCTAAAACAGCAATTAAGAAAAGTGTGTCTCATTCTAAAATGAAGTTCAGTAAGCTAATGCAGGAGTTCTTTGTGTCTATGGGCTCAAAGTTCATCATGATGATCGGTATCTTGATTGCGCTATCTCAAATTGGCATTAATTTGGGTCCACTGTTAACTGGTTTTGGTGTTGCAGGTGTAGTTATTGGCTTTGCATTAAAAGACACGTTATCTAACTTTGCATCCGGTATGATGATTCTGATTTATCGTCCATTTGATGTGGGTGATCTGGTTGACCTTGGTGGTATCGTAGGTAAAGTTAACCGCATGAATCTTGTATCTACTACAATCAAAACGGTAGATAATCAAAACTTAATTTTCCCAAACAATAAGATTTGGGGTGATGTGATTAAGAACGTAACTATTGAAACTGAGCGTCGTGTAGACATGGTATTTGGTATTGGTTATCAAGATGATATAGAAAAAGCAAAAGCCATCTTTACTGATATCCTAGAGAGCCACCCATTAGTACTAAAAACACCAGAACCTATGGTTAAATTACATACATTAAATGAATCGTCAGTGGACTTTATTGTTCGCCCTTGGGTTAAAACAGATGATTATTGGGATGTGTACTGGGAAGTGACAGAAACGGTTAAGAAACGTTTAGATGCAGAAGGCGTGAGTATTCCATTCCCACAACGTGATCTGCATATTTATAAGCACGAAGCATAAAATGCAGAAACAAAAAAGAGTGACTTAAATGGTCACTCTTTTTTTTGCATTAATTTATGTCGTCTTCAGATTTTATCGCTATTGGGGCAGGTTTCTTAAACTTTTTAATCATCAATGACACGATAAAACAGAGTCCGCCTACAATAAGTGCAGAGCGTAAAATTGTGAAGCTATCATGCTCAAGTTGTTGAATATGAGGGCCGACAGAAGCAAATAAACGCAAACTGAAAAAGGCGAGAAGAATAAATGGGACGATTTTTTTCATGCGTAAATACTCCGTGAAACAAGATTATGATGATTACTTAATAACATCATCATAGCTAAAGAGAGTCCCAATTTAATCGCTTTTATCCGTAATGTTAGATTACGATTATAAGAGCATCTAGGCATTATGTGGCAATACGAAGACAGCTAGATGGCAGTGAATGGGCGAGTAAATTGGAACTATGATCTTTGATATAAATGATGCCAATCAAGTTGATAGTTTAATTTATTTATCTAAAAGTGTGGCTGATACCTCTTTGTTTGTATGAAATTTAACCGTTTTATAAAGAAATACCTTTACAATGCTTGGTTCTAGGGTATTATCTCTCTCGCTCTGTTGCTCAGAGTTGTTAATGAACATCAAGTAAAGTAAGCCTTAGTATTTCTTCGTAATGTCGTTATTCTCAGTGTTTCCCTTATCTTTTCGTCACATTTAATAATTCAAGCTCTAAGCGTATCGCATTATGCGATTTTTTATGAATTTAAATATATAAGGGACATTACATGTCTAAAACAACTGGTATCGTTAAGTGGTTTAACGAAGAAAAAGGTTTCGGTTTTATCACTCAAGATAACGGCGGCGCTGACGTATTCGTACATTTCCGTGCTATCGCTTCAGAGGGTTTCAAAACTCTTGCTGAAGGCCAAAAAGTTTCTTTTGAAGTTGAGCAAGGCCAAAAAGGTCCTCAAGCTGCTAACGTTGTAGCTGCTTAATTTCAAATAAGTTGCGCAAAGGGTATTCGTACCGTTTGCGCTACTTTTAAATGTTTTATTAATACTCGATTTAGTTCTACTTTGTAAGATATCAACATTTCAAACACCTGCTCCTGTTTTGTACTTGTCATAACATCTCTTAGTTACCTCTACCATCCTAGTTTTAATCCAATCATTTTTCTGTAACATCAATCAATTACTCTATTTATAAAAATTTCTATAAAACCTAAAGGTACTTAATGAAAGTAAATTTTACTATTTTCAAAAATAATGTTTCATGGGACGCGTTAATTCACCAACTAAACAGTGATGTTTTATTACGTAACATACTAATGAAAGGTGAGTTAGACTCTCTTGATATTGATTTTTCATATTGTGAAGAGACAGGCAAAGGAAGTATTACCAATAGTTATAATCAGCGCATTGGTGATTTTTCAATTTCGTTTTAATTTGTATCACGCTTTTTAAACATAAATATTATTGGCTTTCTCCCTAAGACATCGGCCAATTTTTTCTTTGATCAGACCTCACTAGATAACGAATAACTATAAAAGTGTTACTTATCTCATAAAAATCAAGTAAAAATACGTAGTACTTTTAAATATTCGTGATCTTGATCCTCGCAAATGTCTCGCCTCTCCTATAGATTGATTGAGTCATCAAGAATTATGACTGCTGCTCAACGATGAGCGAGTGATTTAAGGAAGTATCTTATGAAAAGAACAAGAAAAGCCCAATTGCAACGTGCGCGAATTCAATATTGGAAAGACACTGCAAAAGATACGGCTAAAAAGTGGTAAAAATAGAAAACTCCTGACT
>JAAGZR010000068.1 GCA_024206155.1 Aliivibrio sp. | reverse complement strand
GCTCATTATCTCAGATATTGGGGTTCTAGAATACGCGGCAACCACTTACCCAGATTTAGAGCTACACTTATCCGTTCAAGCTTCGGCTACCAACGTTGCTGCGATTGATTTCTATAAGAAAAATTTCAATATTAAACGTGTGGTTTTGCCTCGCGTTCTTTCAATCCATCAGGTAAAACAACTATCACGTAACTTAACTTCTGACGTTGATTTAGAGGTGTTTGCGTTTGGTAGTTTATGCATCATGTCTGAAGGTCGTTGTTACTTATCTTCATATATGACAGGTGAATCACCAAATACCGTTGGTGCCTGCTCTCCAGCAAAATACGTTCGCTGGCAAGAAACTGAAAATGGCTTAGAGTCACGCCTTAATAACATCCTTATCGACCGTTATGGTGAAGGTGAGAATGCAGGTTACCCTACCCTTTGTAAGGGGCGTTTTGACGTAGAAGGAAAAACCTTCCATGCGCTTGAGGAGCCGACAAGCTTAAATACCTTATCTCTTGTTCCTGAGCTTTTTTCTGCCAATGTCGCTTCAGTTAAAATTGAAGGTCGTCAGCGTAGCCCAGCTTATGTGGAACAAGTGACTCGAACTTGGCGTGCAGCCATTGATCACTATAAAGCAAACCCTGAAGGCTATTCTGTTGAACCTAAGTGGGATGCAACATTAGCTAATGTATCAGAAGGGACTCAAACAACCCTTGGTGCATATCACAAGAAGTGGCAATAGGAGAACATTATGAAATACGCACTAGGTCCACTTCTATACTTTTGGTCAAAAGAAAATATTGAAGACTTCTACCAAAAATCGATCAACAGTGAAGCTGATATTATTTATTTAGGCGAAAATGTTTGCTCAAAGCGCAGAGAAATGAAACCTAAAGATTGGTTTGCTATCGCTAAAGAGATTTCAGATTCTGGCAAGCAGGTCGTTTTATCAACCATGGCACTGTTAGAAGCACCAAGTGAAGTCAATGTAATGAAAAAGTACATTGATAACGGTGACTTCATTATTGAAGCTAACGATGTCTCTGCAATTCAATTAGCTTCAGATAGCAAGGTTCCGTTTGTGGTTGGCCCTGCCGTTAACTGTTATAACGCACAAACGTTAAATTTATTTTTAAAACAAGGCATGACTCGTTGGTGTATGCCGGTTGAATTATCACGCGAATGGCTACAGAACGTATTAATTCAATGCGATGAATTGGGCATTCGCGATAAGTTTGAAACTGAAGTATTCAGCTACGGTTACTTACCATTGGCTTATTCAGCTCGCTGCTTTACCGCAAGAGCAGAAAACAAGCCAAAAGATGAGTGTGAAACTTGTTGTATCAAGTACCCAAATGGCATCACCGTAAATAGCCAAGAAGGGCAAGAAGTCTTTACTTTAAATGGCATTCAAACCCAATCAGGCTACTGCTATAACCTCATCAATGATTTACCAAGCATGGAACAATTGGTTGATGTGGTGCGATTAAGTCCATTAAGCGTAGAAACCTTTAGCGAAGTCTCTAAATTTAAAGCGAATGAAGCAGGTATTGAGAAGTTTGCGCTAAAAGATGCTCGTCAATGCAACGGTTATTGGCACAATATCGCAGGGCTAGATATCCAAATCTAATTAATTATATAGTCCTTCATAAACAAAAAAGCCCTTACTTCACTTAGAACTAAGGGCTTTTTATAAACACTAAATACAGACTTATTCAGCTGATGCTTCTTCTTTTAACACTTCTTTTTCTGTACTTTCAGCAACAGGAGCTTCTTTCGCTTCTAATGCTTGCTGTTCTTTTGTCTTCTGTTCTTGTAACTCGCGTAATGATTGATAGATTTTACCAAGCTCAACAAAAGAGTAGCGATGTTCAACATATTCATACACATTGCCTGCCATTGCTAATTTATACAGAGCAATCGCATTAGAGTAATCGCCTTCATATTGATAACGCTTAGCTAAGTAAAAATACCCTTCCGTTAGTTTTTCTGCCAATGCAACGTTATTACGAGTGGTAGTCAGAAGCTTTTTGTAAAACTCATCTTCTGAGGTCTCTTTTAAAATAAGCCCGGCAAGATCCCATCCAAAATCTTCATCCGCTCTTTGTTGATATTGTTTTTGGAAAGTTTCTGTTGCTACTTTCGCATCCACTTCTAATCCAATCCAATATAACCAAATAGCACGATATGGGTCTCGTGGTGCATCGTTATAATGTTTTGTGGCAATTTCATAAGCTTGATCGTAACGCTCGCCATAATAAAGGGCGATAGCTAGATTGCGCTCTGCAAATTGATTCGATGGATCTAACTCTAATGCAGAATCTAATGCTTCATAAGCACCATCAAAGTCAGTATTTTGCGTGTAATACACACCCAAAATATTAAAAACATCACTTTGATCTGGCTTTAAATTAAGAGATTGAGTGAAGTCTACACGAGCTAAATCTCGTAGACCTAAACTGTCATTAATTAAACCACGTTCATAAAACATTTTAGCACGAGTAATATCATCAACATCTGGTCGTAGTAATAATTGGTCTAAACGAGACAATTGAATCTCTTGCTGGATGCTTGGTTGTAAAGGAACAGCCATTGGTGGATAACCCCAACCAGAGGAGTTTGATGCACACCCTGATAACACTAATACTGCGCCTACTAACGCAACTCGAATCCAATTCACTCATTTTCTCCTATCATAAGTCAATTTCTTTTAACGACACTTAAAAGAAAAGGGAGCACTTCTGCTCCCTTTATAACACGCTTTAAATCAAAAGACTGTAATCAATAAGATTATTCTGCGTCTTTTGCTTCAGCAGCAGGTGCTGGGTTTAGCTCAGCATTTGCTTCTTTAATACTTAGACGAATACGGCCTTGACGGTCGATTTCTAGTACTTTAGTTTTAACTTCTTGACCAACTTGTAGGTGATCAGCCACTTTCTCGATGCGCTCTTCAGCGATTTGAGAAATGTGTACTAGACCTTCTTTAGGACCAAGAACCGTTACGAACGCACCGAAATCTACGATACGCATAACTTTACCTGTGTAGATCTTACCCACTTCAACTTCAGCAGTAATTTCTTCGATACGACGGATAGCTTCTTTAGCAGCAGCACCTTCAGTCGCAGCGATTTTGATAGTACCGTCGTCTTCAATTTCGATAGTTGTACCAGTCTCTTCACAAAGAGCACGGATAACTGCACCACCTTTACCGATAACATCTTTGATCTTATCAGAGCTGATTTTCATTGTGTGGATACGTGGAGCGAACTCAGAGATATCTTCACGAGCACCAGAGATTGCTTCATCCATAACAGTAAGGATGTGCTTACGCGCACCTTGTGCTTGGTTTAGAGCGATCTGCATGATCTCTTTAGTGATACCTTCGATTTTAATGTCCATTTGAAGAGCAGTAATACCAGCATTAGTACCCGCTACTTTAAAGTCCATATCACCCAGGTGATCTTCGTCGCCAAGAATGTCAGAAAGAACAACGAAATCGTCGCCTTCTTTAACAAGACCCATTGCGATACCAGCAACAGATGCTTTAATTGGAACACCAGCATCCATAAGTGCTAGAGAAGTACCACATACAGAAGCCATTGAAGATGAACCGTTAGATTCAGTGATTTCCGATACTACACGTACTGTGTATGGGAATTCTTCAACAGAAGGCATAACCGCTTGGATACCGCGCTTAGCTAGTTTACCGTGACCAATTTCACGACGCTTAGGTGAACCAACAAAACCAGTTTCACCTACACAGTATGGAGGGAAGTTGTAGTGTAGAAGGAAGTGATCTTTCTTCTCACCCATTAGGCTGTCGATGATTTGTGCATCACGCTGTGTACCAAGCGTTGCAGTAACAAGCGCTTGAGTTTCACCACGAGTGAATAGAGAAGAACCGTGTGTACGTGGAAGAACACCAGTACGTACGTCTAGCGCACGAACCATGTCTTTTTCACGACCATCGATACGTGGGTGACCAGCAATAATGCGGCTACGTACTACTTTTTTCTCTAAAGAACCAAGCATGCCACGGATTTCGCGCTCGTCTAGTTCTTCGTTTTGAGCTAGAAGTGCTTCAACAGCTTCGTTTTTAATTACGCCAACTTGCTCGTAACGCGCCATTTTTTCAGTGATTTGGTACGCTTCAGAAAGACGAGTTTCTGCAAGCTCAGCAACTTGTGCTTTAAGCTCTGTGTTTACTTCTGGAGCAGTCCAATCCCAAGCAGGAGTAGCAACTTCAGCAGCAAACTCGTTGATAGCTTTGATTACTACTTGTTGTTGCTCGTGACCAAACACAACAGCAGAAAGCATTTCTTCTTCAGATAGGTTATCAGCTTCTGACTCAACCATTAATACTGCGCCTTCTGTACCAGACACAACTAGGTCTAGTTTAGAGTTTTCAAGCTCAGTGTTTGATGGGTTAAGAACTAGCTCACCATTAATGTGACCAACACGTGCAGCACCGATAGGACCATTGAATGGTACACCAGCAATAGAAAGCGCTGCAGACGTTGCGATCATAGTGATCATGTCTGGGTTTACATCAGGGTTGATAGAAACAACCGTAGCGATAACTTGAACTTCGTTTTTAAACGCACTTGGGAAAAGTGGACGAATTGGACGGTC
>JAAGZR010000544.1 GCA_024206155.1 Aliivibrio sp. | reverse complement strand
CACTTAGTGCTGTCTACTTTACACACTAATTCCGCAGCAGAAACCGTCGTTCGCTTAGGTAACATGGGAATAGAAAACTTCAACCTTGCCTCTTCTCTTAGCTTAATTATCGCTCAACGCTTAGCAAGAAGACTTTGCCCTCACTGTAAAGAAGTCGACAACCTCAGTTCAGAAACACGGGAAGAATACGGAATCGATTTATTAAGTACTGTTTTTAAAGCTCGACTTGAGGGCTGTAATGAATGTACCCATGGCTACTCTGGCCGTATTGGCATTTATGAGGTAATGCCTTTCACTCGAGAACTGTCCGTTGCTATTCTTAAAGGGGCAACGGTAAGACAAATAGAACAAATTGCGGTTAACCAAGGTATGGATAATCTCGCAACCTCAGGCATAAAACATCTTGAAAATGGCACGACAAGCTTACAAGAGCTTACTCGTGTTCTTTACTTTTAATTCTTAAGTAAGTCATTACTCATGCTAAAGCAAAAAACGAAAATAAAAACGCTGACCCTATATAATTTCCTATGGCGTGGCATTAATAGCTCGGGTAAAAAAGTATCAGGGAAATTACTTGCCCTTACCGAAATAGAAGTCAGAGCAAAGCTCAATGAGCAAAACATTCAAATAAAGAAACTCAAAAAGCGCAGAATTTCTAGCTTAGAAAAAATGAAGCACGCCGTTAAACGCAAAGACATCACTCTATTTACACGTCAGTTAGCGACCATGTTAGGTGCGGGTGTTCCTATTGTTCAATCATTGCAGCTTATTGCTGAAAACAATATCAAAGCTGAAATGAAATCCATACTCAATCAAGTCTGTTTATCAATAGAGGCAGGAACGCAACTTTCAAAAGCACTCTCTACCAGTTGCTCACATTTTGATTCTTTTTATATTGATTTAGTAGCAACAGGAGAAGAAACAGGCAACTTACCTCACGCATTTTCTCGTTTAGCAGAATACCGAGAAAAAAGTGAGGCATTACGAGCAAAAGTTGTCAAAGCGATGATATACCCGACGATAGTGTTTGTTATCGCGATTGCGGTTACCGTTTTAATGCTTGTGTTTGTTATCCCTGAATTTGAAGCCATTTTTAAAGGGTTTGGAGCCGCACTGCCTTGGTTTACTCAACAAGTAGTCAATGCTTCTCATTTTCTACAAAATTATGGTTTTTGGATTATCTTAACCTTGGTATTAATGACTGTCTCACTGCGCTTATTGGCAAAAAATTATTATGCCTTTCGTCTGTTTCTCAATCGCCACTGTTTACAGTTCCCAATTATCGGCTCTGTACTATCTAAGGCCTCTATCGCTAAATTTAGCCGAACATTGGCCACCAGTTTTAGTTCAGGATTACCAATTTTACATAGCTTACAAACCACCAGTAAAACCGCTGGAAACCTTTATTATCAAGAAGCCATAAACTCAGTACAACAGAATACCGCAGCTGGAATGCCTCTCTATTTAGCCATGCGCCACACCCAAGCCTTTCCTGAAATGGTATTACAAATGGTCATGATTGGTGAAGAATCGGGAAAATTAGACGACATGTTGAACAAGGTTGCATTTGTATATGAAAATGATGTTGATAACACCGTTGATAATTTAGGGAAAATTCTTGAGCCCTTTATTATTCTCTTCTTAGGAGTAATGATTGGTGGTTTAGTTGTATCAATGTACTTGCCTATCTTTAATCTAATGAGTGTGATTGGTTAAAAAATAAAGTGCAGAACCGTAAATAAAGACTCTCCACTACTTCATTTTTGGGAATTCTGATACCATCAGCCCTATATACTTAATCTCATTTTGGACGTCCTTTCATGGCTGTTTTTGATTACTACCCTTGGCTTTTTCCTCTCTTTGCTACCCTATTTGGTCTATTGGTTGGTAGTTTTCTCAATGTGGTGATTTATCGTCTCCCTATCATGATGGAGAGGGAATGGAAAAAAGAGTGTATTGATTGCTTTCCAGACTTAACGCCAAAAAATAAACCAGAGAAAACGGAAGAAACATTTAACTTAAGTGTTCCTCGTTCTCGTTGCCCAAAGTGTCATACTCAAATTAAATTTTATGACAACATTCCTGTCATTAGCTGGTTATTACTAAGAGGTAAGTGCCGTCAATGCAGTAATCCTATTCGTTTTCGTTATCCCGCCATTGAGTTACTCTCAGGAGCAATGTGCTTTACGGTTTCCTATCTATTTCCTTTTTCTTACTTTGCTCTTGCCGCGGTTATATTTACTTTAGTGCTTATCGCCCTAACGTTTATCGATATAGACACCATGCTACTGCCGGATCAAATCACCCTACCTTTATTATGGTCAGGTCTTTATTTAGCCTTAGTGGGTTGGAGCCCGGTAAGTTTAACCGATGCTGTCATTGGTGCGATGGCTGGTTACCTTATTTTATGGTCAATTTATTGGGGCTTTAAATTACTTACTGGCAAGGAAGGCATGGGGTATGGGGACTTTAAATTACTCGCCGCACTTGGCGCTTGGCTCGGCTGGCAGCAATTGCCTTTAGTTGTTTTACTTTCGTCTGTTGTTGGTGCGATCATTGGTATTGCAATGTTAAGTGCACAGAAGAAAGGGCTAGATAAAGCAATTCCATTTGGCCCTTACTTAGCCATTGCTGGTTGGATTTGCTTATTGTGGGGACAACAAATTGGACAATGGTATTTCACTGCAATCTTAGGCTTTCCACTATGAGTTATGTTGTTGCTATTACCGGTGGAATTGGCAGTGGAAAAACCACGGTCGCCAACACTTTTCAAAATAATCACGGGATTTCTATTGTTGATGCCGATGTCATTGCCCGTGAAGTCGTAGAGCCGAATACCAAAGGCTTAATGGCGATCACAGACCATTTTGGACCGTCCATTTTATTACCAAACGGACAGTTAAATCGAGCAGAACTAAGACAGCGTATTTTTTCAAATCCAACCGAGAAAGAATGGCTGAATAATTTACTTCATCCACTGATAAGAAAACAAATGCAGCATCAGCTCTCATTATCAACCTCTTGCTACACCTTACTGGTTGTTCCGCTATTGGTTGAAAATCAATTACAATATTTAGCAAATCGCGTGCTTGTTGTTGATGTTTTGGAGCAAACTCAAATTAATCGAACAGCAAATCGTGATAAAGTAAATATAGAGCAAATTAAAGCAGTTCTTGCTTCACAGGTCTCACGAGAAGAGCGGTTAGCAATTGCTGATGATGTAATCAATAATGATCACACTATTTACAATTTAGACAGTGAAATAGCTCTGCTACATAATCAATATCTGTTATTGTCTAAAGCATCTAGTAAATAAAAAACATTAATAACAACTATGAATGGATCGGCTATGCAAAGGTTTGAACACCCTTTAAATGAAAGGACTCGAATTTATTTACGAATTGAATCTCTATTTCGTAAGCTTGGGCATTCTGCTGATCTAACCCAGCCATTTGAGTATCAAGTTTTCTTTAGTTCTCTTTTTAATATGCTTGATATTTTAGAGCAGGTACAAGTCAAAGCCGAACTGGGTAAAGATTTAGAAAAGCTTCGTCTGCAATATCGCGCTTGGATGGATATCGAAGGTGTTGACCAATCAGCTTTACTTTCTGTTTTAGAGCAAATTAGTCAGGTTCATTATAACCTAATGCAAACAACTCGCCCGGGTCACTCTTTAAAAGAAGATCGCTTTCTCTCTGCATTAAAACAACGATTTTTTATTCCTGGTGGCGATTGCTGCTTTGATTTACCCGCACTCCATCATTGGTTACACCTTCCTTTAGAGGTTCGTTGCCGAAATACGCATAACTGGATGTCTCAATTACTCTCTCTCTCTGATGCGTTATCATTATGGCTACGATTAACACGAGAAACCGCACATTTTGAGCCACAAATTGCACGTAATGGTTTTATGCAGAGTGAGATGGAAAATGCAAACTTACTGCGCTTAGAAATTCCTATTGAGCAAGGGGTTTATCCAATGATTTCTGGGCATAAGAGCCGTTTTGCGTTACGATTTATGTCTTTTGAAACCAATAAGAATTGCGAAAAAGACATTGAGTTTACGCTTGCTGTCTGTTGAGGAACCCATGTCAGAATCAAACAACATTCGACCTACTATTGTTAAATGTCCAACGTGCCAAGCTGCTGTTACTTGGAACGAAGAAAGTAAATTTCGTCCTTTCTGTAGTAAAAAATGCCAAATGATTGATTTTGGAGAATGGGCTGATGAAGAAAAATCCATTCCTGGCGCTCCAGACATGTCAGATTCTGATGGTTGGTCTGAAGACCAATACTAAAATTAATTCCAATAAAAAAGCGATCATAAGGATCGCTTTTTTATCTTAATTCAAACAAATCAATTAACCAAACTGTTCAATGATCTTATTTAATATAGGTACATTCGCTTCAGGAAAGTCATAACCTTTAAGATCTGAAATTGATATCCATAACCCTTCTTGCCCTTCTTTTCCATAAGGCAGATCCTCAAACTTGGTCACAGTGAAAAAATCAAAGTAGAGTGATTTATCAGAGTAATCATGATTTAACGATTCAAATAAATCGAGTTCTGTTGAGTTAATCCCAACCTCTTCATACAGCTCTCTGATAAGCGCTTGCTCTGCACTTTCACCCACTTCAACCTTGCCACCAGGAAACTCCCAAAAGCCTCCCTTATGTGCTTTATCTGGGCGTTTAGTTATGAATACCTGATCCCTTTCCGCATTTAAGATAATTGCAGCAACTATATGTAATCTTTTCATTTTCTACTTTATATACCCATATTATGCTTATAAAAAAGCCGCTAAACATAGCGGCTTTTATTATTCCATTAATATCAATAACAGTAAGTATTAACTAGATCTTACCGTGACATTGTTTGTATTTCTTACCAGACCCGCATGGACAAGGTTCATTTCGACCCACTTTGCGCTCATCTCGAACGACTGGAGTGTGGTTTTCATTTGATGATTCACCATCATCTAGTTGGTTTTCAGCATTCTGGTGTTGAAGTTGCTGGCGACGAGCTGCTGCTTCTGCTTGTTGACGACGCTGCTCTTCCATACGCTCTACATCTTCTTGTTGCTGCACGCGTACTTTACTTAAAATAGAGACAACATCATATTTTAATGTATCTAGCAGCCCTTCAAACAACTCAAACGACTCACGCTTATACTCTTGTTTTGGGTTTTTCTGAGCGTAGCCACGTAAATGAATACCTTGACGTAGATGATCCATTGCAGCTAGGTGCTCTTTCCATAACCCATCAAGTGTTTGTAGCATTACGGCTTTTTCAAAGTTACGTAGAACCGATTCGCCTACTGACTCTTCTTTTTCTTTGTAAACTTGAATTGAGGCTTCAATAATCTTCTCACGTAAGTTATCTTCGTGAAGTTTATCATCGCTATCCAACCACTCTTGAAGTGGAAGATCTAAATCAAAATCAGCACGTAGTCGAGTCGTTAACCCTTCTACGTCCCACATGTCTTCAAGAGATTGAGGTGGAATATATTGGCCAAATAACCCTTCAAGAACTTCTTGACGGTTATAACCGATCATTTCACTAATATCATCAACGTTCATCAATTCATCACGCAGTTCGTAAACCACTTTACGTTGATCGTTAGCAACATCATCGTATTCAAGTAATTGCTTACGAATGTCGAAGTTACGACCTTCAACTTTACGCTGTGCGTTCTCAATTGCTTTTGTTACCCATGGATGCTCAATCGCTTCACCTTCTTCCATACCTAGCTTTTTCATCATGCTCGATACACGCTCTGAAGCAAAGATACGCATTAACGCATCTTCCATTGATAGATAGAAACGTGAAGAACCCGCATCACCTTGACGACCAGCACGACCACGTAATTGGTTATCAATACGGCGAGATTCATGACGCTCTGTACCAATAATATGAAGACCGCCAGCAGCAAGAACTGCATCGTGAGCTTTTTTCCACTTAGCTTTCGCTGCTTGAATTTGCTCTTCAGTCGGCTCGTTTATTTTAGCAAGTTCTGCCTGCCAGCTACCACCAAGTACGATATCCGTACCACGACCAGCCATGTTAGTAGCAATAGTTACTGCACTTGATGTACCGGCATTTTCAACTATCTCAGCTTCTTTTTCATGAAATTTCGCATTAAGTACATTGTGCTTAATTTTTGCTTTTTTCAGTGCATTTGAAAGTAGCTCTGATTTTTCAATCGACACCGTACCAACCAATACTGGCTGGCCACGTTCAGAACACCCTTTAATGTCTTCAATGATAGCTGCAAATTTTTCTGCCTCTGTCATATAGACTAAAT
>JAAGZR010000543.1 GCA_024206155.1 Aliivibrio sp. | reverse complement strand
TTTACCTGTTGTGTCAGGTGATAATTCAGCAACCGTGATTGAAGATGCTCAAGACTTTCTTCCTGATGGTGAGACGTTTAATGGTCAATTTACTAAAGTTACAGGTAATGTGATTGCTGATGATATTGATTTAGGTGACGAAGTTGTCAGCTGGCAAGTAAGTAATGGCAGCGGTGTTTATGGGATCTTTACCATTGATGCTAACGGTCAATGGATCTACTTATTAGATAACACTGATCCAGATACGAATGCATTGAATTTCGGTGATATAAAAACGGAAATATTTCAAGTTACGGCAACAGATAAACATGGTGGAGTCTCTGAACCGTTCGACGTAACAATTACGATTGAAGGCAACACTGATCCAGATGGTGGCGGTGGAGGCTCTTATGATGAAACGATTAATATCGATTCGATAGAAGAAGGCGTTGATGGCGATGGGGATGCAATAGGCGGTGATAGTTCCGGTACGATAGATCTTCCAAGTGGCTGTGAAATTATCAGTGTCGATGGAACCTCCTCGGTTGATGGCGGATTATTTGGTTCATTAACCGTTGATAACAATGGTAATTGGGTTTATGACGTTGCTGATGATAAATCGTATGTAGATTCGTTATGTGAAGGCCAGAAGATTACAGAGAAATGGGCGGTCACAGTACAGACAGACTGCGGTCCAAAAACCATTTTAGTTAACGTTACCATTACAGGCTCTAATGATATTCCTGTGATTGTTGCTGACACACCAACAGGTGAGCGAGGAGAGGTGGTTGAAGATGATCTTCTTGAAGTATCTGGTCAGTTAGAAGTCGTTGATCCTGATACATGTGATAGTCATGCATGGTATTTAGTTGATGTCGACGGAAATAAGATTGGAGCTGTAGATTCCAGTGGTGAAAATATAGTAATCCAAGGTACTTATGGAGAGCTAACACTGAATCAAGCAACAGGCGACTGGACGTATGTACTTGATAATGATAACCCACTAGTACAAGCCTTAACGCCAGATCAAATAGAAAAAGAGTATGTACGTGTTGTTGTTGAAGACGACAAAGGTGCCGTTAGTGCAGATTCAACAATAAATATTAATGTAATTGGTGTTGCGGATGATGTTCCAGCCGTTGAAATCATTGAACAAATTGAGTTTAAAGAAGAT
>JAAGZR010000542.1 GCA_024206155.1 Aliivibrio sp. | reverse complement strand
GAAAGCATGATCAATATATGAATGGATCAATGATCATTAAAAGATAAAAGCATGATCATAGTGTTTCTGAATCAATGATCATCTATTTTATTGAAGAATGATCATGAACTAATCACAAGTTATCCACAGTTATAGCGCTTATAATCTTATTTTGCCTTTAAAAAATAAGATAAATTAGTTTTTGATCTTGAATTAGATCTAAATGAGCTGTTATTTGGTTTTTTTATTAAATTACCTGTTGTAAATATCCATTTTTTTATTGCAGTTGGTTTATTTTAGATCCAGAAGAATGATCAAGTTGGTTTATTTGTTTGATCTACTTTTATTTCGATGTCTCGATCTTCTATGAAGCCTTATTGAATATACATTCCATGTAAGTTAAGTGTCCCATTTCATGCTTCCGTCATCTTGAAGTTCTTGATCATGCTTCTTATTATAGGCTTTCAATTTACAGTCTATATTACCGTTATGATTGCTATTTTTACCCTTGATCATGCTTCAATTTGTATATTTTGTATTGAACCATGTGTTAATTATTGACCGCATTTTTCTTATTTTATTTTTGCTTTTTTTATTGAAAGTACATGAGCCGTAATTTAGCTATTGAATATCACGCTTCCGTAAAATTTACACTGTAAATCACCGCTTGGTGACACTGTAACACTTTTTCTAATTGATTTATTCTTGGTAATTATCGCTATAAATTGGTCTTTAAATTTAACATAAATGACAGCTTTGTTAGTTATTTTTTCTTTTTAATGAATATCACATAATTAAATATATGTTCAGCAATTTGTTGATATAAACCTTTATTGCTGTACAATTCTTTTTATAGTTACATTACTGGCGAATATTATGAATAGAGAAAAAACCATTGCCAATTTGGCTGCATTGGCCGAGCAGACGCAACAAGTTCAGTCTGATCGTATTGAATTGGTTCTTGAAGAAAGAAATAACGAACATTTCCCTCCAATGTCGAAAGCTATGATGGAAACTCGTTCTGGGTTAACAAGAAGAAAATTGGATGAAGCAATTACTCGATTAGAATCTGAGGGACACCAATTTACTAAAAATAATGCTAACCATTATTCTATCTCATTAACAGAAGCGCATATGTTGATGGATGCGGCGGGAATGCCTGCGTTTCATGAGCAGAAAAAAAATGCAGGTAATAAGCCTTGGGTTGTAAATGTTCAAAACCAAAAAGGTGGTACTGGTAAGTCAATGAGTGCAGTACATCTTGCTGCTTGTTTGGCGCTAAATTTGGAAAAGCGTTACCGTATTTGTTTAATCGATTTGGATCCTCAAGGGTCACTACGTCTTTTCTTAAACCCTCAAATTAGCGTTTCAGAGCAAGATACCATCTATTCAGCTGTTGATATTATGCTGGATAATGTCCCTGAAAATGAAGTTATTGATGGTCAGTTTATGGCTAAAAATGTACTTCTAAATACTCAATATCCAAACTTAAAGACTATTTCTGCTTTCCCTGAAGATGCGATGTTTAACGCAGAAGCATGGCAAGATTTATCAACGAATGGCTCTCTTGATATTGTTAAGTTATTAAAAGAGAAGGTTATTGACCCAATTGCTGACCAATTTGATGTGATCATGATTGATACTGGCCCACACGTTGATCCATTAGTTTGGAATGCAATGTATGCATCAAATTCATTGTTAATTCCATGTGCAGCAAAACGTTTAGACTGGGCATCCACAGTAAACTTTTTCCAACATTTACCAACAGTGTATGAGATGTTCCCTGAAGATTGGCATGGTTTAGAGTTTGTTCGTCTTATGCCAACAATGTTTGAAGATGACAATAAAAAACAAGTTTCAGTTTTAACTGAAATGAATTATTTATTGGCTGACCAAGTGATGATGGCGACCATTCCACGAAGCCGTGCATTTGAAATTTGTGCAGATACCTACAGTACTGTTTTTGATTTAACAGCCGCTGATTTTGAAGGTGGTAAGAAAACGTTAGCTGTTGCTCAAGATGCAGTGAAGAAAAGTGCATTAGAGTTTGAGCGAGTACTTCATAGTCACTGGAATTCGTTAAATAAAGGGGAGTATTAATCCATGGCAATTAAAACTTCTGATCTAAACGCAAAGCTGTTTGGAAAAACAAATAAACGCCGAGCAACAACACCAGTTGAAGCACAAAAAGCAGCAAAATCTCAAGCTCAAATCATAGAACTTGCGGTTGCTGGTGAAGATATGGTGACCTTTGAGTTACGTAAAATTCCAGCAAAAGACGTGCGTTATTCTACGGTTGTTTTCTCTGAAAATGCCCGTGAGCAATCATTTCTAACTGAACATGCTTTATCAGATATTTTAACTACACTTCGTGACCGTGGTCAGCAATATCCAGCTGTGGGTCGTATTGTTGAAGGTGGTAAAATTGAGGTCTTAGACGGTAGCCGTCGTCGTATGTCATGTATTTTGGCAGAGCAGGACTTCTTAATTTATGTTGCTGAAGGCATTAATACTAAGCATGCTAAGTTTCTTTCTGATGTAGCCAATGCGCATAAACCGTTATCACTGTATGAACGCGGTAAAGAGATGCATGCAATGCTTTCTCGAGGCGATGTTGCTGATCAAAAAGAGCTAGCAAAAGTATGTCAGTGTAGTGAAGCATTAGTGAGTGGGGCATTAAAAGCCGCAACATTACCGTTAGAGCTTCTTCAAGCG
>JAAGZR010000541.1 GCA_024206155.1 Aliivibrio sp. | reverse complement strand
TATGAACTGGGCTACACACGTGTTACAATGGTGTAAACAAAACGTAGCAATGATGAAAATCGGAGCCAATCGCTAAATTACACCTCAGTACGGATTGGTGTCTGCAACTCGACTCCATGAAGCCGGAATCACTAGTAATCGTGGATCAGCATGCCACGGTGAATACGTACCTGAGCCTTGTACTCCCCGCCCGTCACACTCTGGGAGTAGTATGTAGTGGAAGTATCCTTGATGTATTTATATTTTACCTATATTTTGAAAATACAGAATTAATGTAAGTATAGGAATAGGGTCCCAGACCGCATATCACAACTGGAGTGAAGTCGTAACAAGGTAACCGTAGGGGAACCTGCGGTTGGATTGACTTTTATTTGATATATATACAATAAAATTACTGTTGTGAATAATTATTTAACACAGCACATAAAGTATTTGAATTTGTTTCAATAGTATTAAGACAATTATTATTATTCTGTGATAAACATTGAACAAATGTTTCACTATTTAACATTGTTGTAATTAATTCACCCCAAACGTTTTCAATAGAATTTAAATTTAAAACCCGTTGAATATCTGTGTACGTCCAGCATTTATTGTCCCAAAAACCACCAATAATTAAAAGTGAATAAACATACTTTTTTGTAATTGATTCCAAACGTTTAATATCTTCCATAGATGATACACCAATAAAACATGTAGATCCACTACATAACTTATCATTATTTAAAACGCGGCTTGCTTGTGAATTTTTGACTACCATACATTCCATATTGTCGCCAAGTTCTGAACGTAATTTTTGCCACATTAATACATTCATACCTTGGTGTTGATATACAATAATATAAGACCATTTATTCATATACTCTTGCATGGCAGATAATTCTTGATGTTTCATAAAATAAATCTTCTATTAAAGTGGAGTTGTTATCGTGTTACACGACGATGTTGAGCACGTCGACGTGTAGATGCAAATTCACCCCAACGATGACCTACCATATCTTGCGTTACTTGTAAACTGATAAAAATTTTACCATTATGAATGGATACTTTTTGCCCTACCCATTCAGGTGTAATCATAGAAGATCGAGACCAAATTACTTGATCACTTGTATTTACACGAGTATAAGGTCCTTTCCATACAGATCTTGTCATAATACTATTTATCTATTTATCCAGCAACGCCTGATCTAGTTACAAATCTAGTAGCCATAGGTAATTTATAATTTGCCATACGTGCAGCAGCTTTTGCGGTTTCTAGAGGCATACCACTCATTTCTAAAATTATTCCACCCGCAGCTACAGGTGAAACCCAAAAAGCAGGAGCCCCTTTTCCTTTACCCATACGTGATTCTGCTGATTTGCGCGTTACAACCCAATCCGGGTATAAACGTAACCAAATCTTACCTTGACGTTTACATAAACGTGTACAAACACGTCTTACAGCTTCAAGATGACGTGCAGAAATACATCCAGGTTGAATTGCTTGGATCCCAAAATCACCAAATACCAATTTTGATGTATTACTTACTGGACTTTTTGATGAAGGTTTATGATGTTTGCGATAACGAGTACGTTTAGGTTGTAACATTTTATATAAATCTTATCTATGAACGCTGAACAAGCCAAACGGAAACACCAGATGTACCAAGTGGTGTTCGAGCTACTCGTTGAGCATAATCAATTTCACGTGAAAAAACATGTAATGGTGTTGCGCCATACTTCCAAGTTTCTGATCTTGCACGGTTAGACTTTTTTGAACGTCCTCCTACACGACCAGAAACTGTTACACGAACTCCTTGAATATTTGGCATATTTTCAACTGTACGTGCTAATGCTCGTTTTAATAAACGAAAACTAACACGTCGTTCTAAAAACCAAACAATTTCATCAGCTAGAAAACTTGCATCTTGCCAAATACTTGAAATTGCTACTGGATACCAGTTTACAGGTGATTTTAATGAAGATTCAATATGATCAGAAATATGATTTTGCATCCACATATCAGAACTTTTAACTTTGTTTACTTTTAACGGTTGTTTATAAATAACTGAAGTTAAAGTAGAAGATAACGTATTTGGTACTTGATAATTGCACGATTCTTCTACTAAATTAATCATCTCAGAATTTGAAATTCCAGGAATAGAAAGATCATAGTTCTTTTGAGTAATAAACTTGTTTGAAGTTTCTTTCTGAATATTAGACCACATTGTTGATGATTGTACTGGTGCAGGTAAAGTTGGTAATTTTACACGACACTGTGTTGCCATATCACGACGATCGGTAAATGGGATACAAATAAATGCATATACACTACTAGAATTATGTCCATGTTGTACTGCTAGTCTAGGTTTTGGCATTTGTTGTTGAGTACTTAATACATCAATATAATTTCGTAAAGCCATATCTTTTAATAAAAGTTGGTCACGATAACGTCGACTATACCATAAGTTGTCTTGTCGACGATATTTGCTAGCTTGGCGCAATGCAAGTGGATGTGCTTTTTGTCCCATATTTAAATTTAGTTTTAAAATATTTAAGAATAATTATGCATATATTAGTTCTAAATTTTAGAACTAATATATCCATGAAATACTCTTGGAGTATATATGGAGTATGCTCTTTCGAGCATACAATAATATACTATTAGTATGGATATGCACACATATTACTATGTTTAGACATTCCACCTATTACGTAGTAGTCTTCTACGATAAATAAAACTTGTTTTGGATAGAGATTGCCTGCTTGAGATGCTTTCAGCAGTTGTTACTCCCAAACGTAACTACCCAGCTGTGCTTCTGGCGAAACAACTGGTCCATCAGAGGTTTGTCATGTTCGGTCCTCTCGTACAAGAACACGATCTCCGCAGTTTTATACACCCAAAAGAGATAGGATCCATACTGTCTTACGACGTATTAAACCCAACTCACGTACCGCTTTAATCGGCGAACAGCCGAACCCTTCGAACCTTCTTCAGCTCGAGGATGCGATGAGTCGACATCGAGGTGCCAAACGACTCCGTCGATAGGAGCTCTTGGGAGTCATCAGCCTGTTATCCCTAGCGTACCTTTGATCCGTTACTCGAGAGCCCATCCACGTGGTACTCCCGGGTCACTATGGCCGACTTTCGTCTCTGCTCGACCTGTGAGTCTTACAGTCAGGCAAGTATATACCATTACGCTCTACCATGGGTTTCTGTCCCATGTGAACTTACCTTCGCACGCTTCCGTTACTCTTTAGGAAGCCACCGCCCCAGTCAAACTACCCATCTATCACGGTCCCCTTATAGGGTGAGACACAAAAGACACGCAGGGTGGTATTTCAAGGATGCTATTGCTCCCACCTATCCTACACAACGTGTATCCAGTGTCAATAATAGATTGCAGTAAAGGTGCATAGGGTCTTACCGTCTTCTTTCGGGAACTCCGCATCTGCACGGAGAATTCAATTTCACTGAGTGTATATTGGAGACAGCGGGGCAGTCGTGACACCATTCATGCACGTCGGAACTTACCCGACAAGGAATTTCGCTACCTTAGGACCGTCAGAGTTACGGCCGCCGTTTACTGGACCTTCGATTTCAAGCGTTAACCTGTCCTGTTCGGTATCCAGCACCGGGCAGGTGTCAGACCCTATACGTCGTGTTACCACTTAGCAGAGTCCTGTGTTTTTAGTAAACAGTCGCTACCCCCTATGTTGTGCCACCGTGTAGTTATACACGGTCCTCCATTTTCCAAAGGTACGGAGGCAATTTGCCGAGTTCCTTCAATATACTTATCTCATCGCCTGAGTGCACTTACACCAATTCACCTGTGTTGGTTTGGGGTACGGTTATATAAATATATATGCTATTTCCTGGAGAACATTTCACTCTTTATTAAATATCCGATTATTAATAAATGCAAAAACAATTCCCGTCACATATATTATACCCATCGATATTTGGTATTGACCAATACCTTAGGGGCCGAATCACTCTACACCGTATACCGTGCTGTAGAAACCCTTGAATTTTCGGCGATCCTGGTTTTCACAGGATATGACGTTACTCATGTCAGCATTCTCACTTCCGATATCTCCAGCATTATTCACATAATACCTTCAACAACATACGGAACGTTCTGCTACCCCAATCATCTATATATGATTGGCCGCCGCTTCGGTACATATCTTTAGCTCCGTTACATTGTAGGCGCAAATACGCATCGACCAGTGAGCTGTTACGCTTTCATCATAAGGTGGCTGCTTCCAAGCCTACTTCCTGGTTGTCTAAGCGCATTCACATCCTTTCCCACTCAGATATGGTTTAGGAACCTTAGCGTTCGGTCTGGGCTGTTTCCCTCTCGACACAGGACCTTAGCACCCTGTGTCTGTCTCTATAGCGTATTAATTAGGTATTCGGAGTTTCCTTGGAGACAGTCAAGCTTTGGGCCACCTGCCACCAACGAGTGCTCTACCCCCTAATAATATCTGTTACTATATGCTCTACCTAAATAGATTTCGCAGAAAACCAGCTATATCCAGGTTCGATTGGCTTTTCACCCCTAGTCACATGTCATCCCCGTCTATTGCCACAGACGTGGGTGAGGTCCTCCGATTTATGTTGATAAATCTTCCACCGGCACATAACTAGATCACCTTGTTTCGGGTCAGACATATCTTACTCTATCACGCCCTATTAAGACTTGCTTTCACTAGGCCTCCACCTACCGGCTTAAGCTTGCAAGATATGTCTACTCGCTGACCCATTATGCAAAAGGTACGCCGTAACCCACTCGTAAGTAGGCTCCGACTGCTTGTAGGCATACCGTTTCAGGAACTATTTCACTCCCCTCTCGGGGTACTATTTCACCTTTCCCTCACGGTACTCTTCACTATCGATCACACTGTTATATTTAGGCTTAGAGGGTGGTCCCCCTATCTTCCCACAAGATACTTGTCCCGTGGTACTCATAAACTATATTCTTAAAATGATAATAATTGTTACTAACAGGACTATCACCTTCTATGGTATAGGATTCCACCTATTTAAGTATTAAAGTGTTATCAAGAATATAGGGCCTATTTCACGTTCGCTCACCACTACTAGCAAAATCTCGGTTGATGTCTATTCCTCCAGTTACTTAGATGTTTCAGTTCACTGGGTAGATTATATAACTTTGGAGTTTACTCCAGGGATATCTATGGGTCACAGCATCATGACAGCTCGCCATAGCGTTTCGTTGTCTAGTACGTCCCTATCAGTGTGTCGAGGCATCCACGATATGCCCTTACTTTTTGTGTCATGGTAGCGGAAGAGGGATTTGAACCCCCAACCTGTGGATTATGACTCCAATGTTCTGCCAATTGAACTATTCCGCCAAAATAGAACGGACTCCAACTACGTCTCCCGCGGTATGCAGTACATATAGCGAATGTTGGGGTCACATATCGAAGTCGGTTGGGTTCGGGTGTATCACAACATTCCTAAGGGAATCCAAAAAAAAGTTAAAAAGATATCTATATTTATAAATATAGATAACTCTTTAAAGTAATTCTAAACGATTAAAATACGAATAGAATTAAAAACGCCATCATAAGAGCGAACAGAGCAATAGCTTCTGTTAACGCAAAACCAAGAATAGCGTATCCAAATAATTGCTTTGTTAATGATGGGTTACGCGCTACTGAGTTGATAAGTGAACCAAATACAATTCCAATACCTGCACCAGCACCTGCTAAAGCGATTGTAGCACAACCTGCACCAATTAATTTTGCTCCGTCTACCATATTATAGTATATATATTTAGATCTAAATCATGGCTGCGACTATATCCAAATAGTCGATATCCCCTACGGGGTTCGAACCCGTGTTACTGCCTCGAAAAGGCAGTGTCCTAACCACTAGACGAAGGGGACTACTAGAGAGAATGGACAAGATATGTCATGTGCATATCATATAGAGCGACATAAGATATCTCACTATTTTATATGAAAGATTTTTAAATACCCGTGACTTATAATAAATATTACAATTCTATTGTAGCACAAGATATGATGCTAAAAGCACAAACATCTTCACCCCACAATACACCTAAACCTGTACTTATTAATTTACATACAAGTCCAGGAGGAGATCTTGATACTGTACTAGCAAGTGGTGGTATTCTAACTATGATCTCAGGTCAACGCCCACAATGGACTCGTGCTCGTGCAGCAATGGCGGGTTTTAAACTTCGTGAAGGGCAACTTTTAGGTTGTAAAGTTTCGTTACGTAATTTATATATGTGGAATTTCTTACAGAAATTAGTAGATATCTCATGGGTTCAGAATCGTGAATTTATTGGTATTAATACTAAAAGCTTTGATATTAATGGTCAATTTAGTATTGGATGTAAAGATTTATTAATGTTTCCAGAATTAAAACATTTATGGGATATGGTACCTGGCGTAGATGGATTAGATATTAATTTTTCTTCGTCAAGTCTTTCAAAACCAATTAACATTTGCTTATGGAGTGCTTTACAAATTCCAGTAAAAATCTAAGTTAGATTATGTCACGTCATGGTAATACAAGAGTTATTGATATTCCAAACCAAGTAACAGTAGAATCAACACCAGGTTTTATGAAAATTCTAGGTCCACTTGGATCTATTTCACTAAATCTTTCACAATTAGATCCAAAGGCGCAAATTGCTTGGAAATACAGCAATACATCTTTATATATTAATGCAGTATCTCCTGCACTTGCAGGTTTCTGGTATGGAAGAATTAATAGTTTATTTCGTGGTGTTACACGTGGGCACACTGCTTCATTAACATTGAAAGGTATTGGTTATAGAGTACGTGTTGAGGGGCAAAATGTTTATCTCAAAGTTGGGTTAAGTCACGATATTTTATATAAAATTCCAGAAAGTGTGCAAGTTTACGCCCCAGACACAACTACTTTAGTTTTATTTGGTATTGATGCTAATCAAGTAAGTCAAGTTGCAGCTGCTCTAATTCATTTACGTAAACCTTCGTCTTATCAATCTAAAGGTATTTATAATACACATGGTGTTTATCGACGTAAAGCAGGTAAACGAAAATAACATATAAATATGGCATATTTATTACATCGATATGTGTCTCCTCAATCATTAGTAACTCAAGCTTTACAACGGATTTCAGGACTTGGTAAACATCAGTCGTTACAATTATGTGATGAATTAGGACTATCTCCAAATATTCGTGTGGCTGAAGTGAGTTCGGAAGATTGGGAACGTTTAGAACAACTAATTACTACATATTATCATACAGGACAAGATATGCACCGACGACGTGTTGAGGCTATTAAAAGACTCATTTCAATGGGAACGTATCGTGGATTTAGACATGTAGCGCATTTACCGGTTCGTGGACAACGTACGCACACAAACTCGAAAAGCCGACGTCGTAGTCCACGTGTTACTTCATCATAAAAAGTACTTCACTTTATGTTACAATCACAAAAATTTGCACGTCCTATTCGGGCTGCTGGTTATATTAGTATCCAATCTACAAGTAACAATACTATGATCACACTATCGGATGAACAAGGTAAAACTTTAGCATGGACTAGTGCTGGTGCTTTAGGTTTTCGTAATAGTCGAAAATCTACTACATACGGTGCACAGGCTGTAGGTGAACATATGGCTTCTTTAGCGCATCGTATGGGAATGCGTCGTGTTTATGTACGTGTCAAAGGATTAGGTTATGGTAAAGAAAGTGCTGTCCGTGCGTTAGCCCAATCAGGTATTGATATTTTACGTATTCAAGATGTAACGCCAACAGCGCATAATGGCTGCAGACGTCCACGTCAGCGTCGAACATAATAAATTATTATTATTTTATTTAATATATATACAAAATAAACTGGGAAATACTGTAGGCTGAGATACCTTCATTGTTACTTCCACACCAGGTAAATGGGCTTGTTCTACTAATTGTACAAAAACTTGTGTTAACTCAGGAGTATATTGTCCTACAAACATACGACCACGGGTTGTTTCAATAAATTGTTCTCTAGACTTTTTATTTACATGTGGTGATCGAAGTACTGTAATTAAGTGACGGCGTTTTGGTAATGGCCACATACGAATGTTTTGACCTTTACATGTCTGTGCTAATTTAGTTAACCACAAACTAGCACTTTGTAAACTATCTGCAGTATAACCACTAATATGAAGATTGACAGTATACATATAGTAAATTATATTTTAAATTATGCGCAGACAGTTAAAGCAATTCGACTAGCCATAGTTTCTAGTGGAGCTGGATATACCATTAATAATACTAAAAACCCTAACCCTAATCCTTGAATATAGGCAGCTCCCTGTTCCATACGAGGAGCTTCAGGCCAGGTTTTTGATTTTTCAAAATACATAATTTTAATTACTCGAATATAGTAAAAGCAACTTACTACACTAGTTAATACACCAAGAATTGCAAGTGTAGTTACGTTTCCAGCTACTGCACTATAAAAAACCATTGCTTTACTATAAAAACCAGCTAATGGTGGAATACCGGCCATACTGAACCAAATAATACACATTGTTAGTGCGATGACAGGTTGTGTAAGACCTAAACCTGTTAAATCAGTTACTAAACGTGGACTATTTCCTCCTTGTTCACCCCCTAAAATATAAGTAAACATAGTAATATTCATGACTGTATATACAGCTAAATATACTAGCATAGCTTCAACACCTTCCATTGTTCCTGTACTTACAGCTGCTAACATAAAACCAACGTGGCCTACACTACTTAAAGCTAGTAGACGCTTTAAACGTGTTTGTACTAATGCTGCAAATGCACCCACAATCATTGATAATCCACTAGCTAAGATTAAAACAGTTTGCCATGTGTCCATTAAATCATAACATCCGCCGTATAGTACTCGTAATAACGCACCCATAAATGCAATTTTAGGTACCATCATAAAATATGCGGTTACACTTGTAGGTGCTCCTTCATAAACATCTGGAGACCACATATGAAAAGGAGCTGCTGCTAATTTAAATAGTAAACCAACTGTAATTAAAACAAGGCCTAATTCACATGTGGGCATACCATGTGTAGTACTTAGAGCATCACTTGTACCGCCAGCAAAAATGCTTGCCATATCCATTAAATTAGTTGTGCCAGTAGCACCATACATTAAACTTGCACCAAATAATAATAAACCACTAGAAAAAGCGCCAAGTACAAAATATTTTAAACCAGCTTCAACTGCAAACTCAGAATGGCGAGCATAGGCTGCTAAAACATAAAAACAAAGACTTTGAAGTTCAATAGCTAAGTATAAACCTACTAAATCTTGACTTGCAACTAATAACATCATACCTTGTGTTGCGAGCAGTACTAATACTACGTATTCATACGTATTTAGTCTTGTACGAATACAATAACCTAGACCTGACCACAATGAAACAATAGTAGCAATTAAAATACCTGCTTGTAATGTAGTCGAAAGATTATCAATACTTTGTGTATGATATAATACTGTAGCCTCTAAATCTGGAGTATTTAAAACTAAAAGTAAAGTTAATACTAACGTCCATAACCCTAATAAAGTAGTTGACTTTTGTAATACTGGTGCATGGCGTTTAGCATCTGTAGAAAAAACTACACCATACATTAATACAGCCATTGTAGCTGTACTAAGATAAATAACTGGAATCATTAGTGGTAAATCCACATCAAATACCAAAGATACAAATGAATAGTGTTGAAGACTCATATATGCGAGTGTTTGTTAAATATATTATAGTAGATAGGTCGAGGGCAGATTTGAACTGCCATTGCAGGATTTGCAATCCCACACATTACCATTATGTTACTCGACCAGTTTTATTAAAATCGAATAAAGTAACTACTTCCACCACTGGTAACGGACATAAGCGCGATTCGCTTCTGCAATACGATGCATTTCATCTCGCTGAGATGTTGCCCACCCTGCTCCACGGGCAGCGTCCAAAAATTCTTGAGCTAATGCATGAGCATAGATACGATTATCTCGTCGACGTGCACCTTCAATTAACCAACGCATACCACGAGATTGTGCTTGTTTTGGGGTCATAAGTTTAGGTACTTGAACTACCGTACCAGCAACACGAACACGACGATATTCAACAACTGGTGTACACATTTCCATAGCATTTAAAACTACATCAGTTACATTACTATTTTGTTGACTAATATATGACATAGCATTATCCCAAATACGTTGTGCTCGGATTTTATATCCGTTACGTGTTAGTAAAGAGATACACGCACATCGAATTTTTACGTATTCGGACTCTGTATACTTAGTTGTTAAATTCATATTCTATTTTGTTAAATTTTAATTAAATAACTATGCACGAGGTTTAGATGTGCCATATTTTGATCTTGCTGTGCGACGATCACGAACACCTTGTAAGTCTAGTACACCACGAGAAACTTTGTACTTTACACCTGGTAAATCTTTAACACGACCACCTCTGATAGTTACTACTGAGTGTTCTTGTAAATTATGACCTTCACCAGGGATATAAGCGATAACTTCTACTCCTGAACTTAATCTAATTTTAGCCACTTTTCTTAAAGCACTATTAGGTTTCTTTGGAGTACGAGTATATACACGGAAACATACACCACGAGCTTGTGGACTTTTTAGCAATGCTGGAGCTCGTCTTCGGCGTGTAGGTGTCATACGACGACTGCGGTGTCTTAATAATTGACTTCGAGTAGGCATGTATATTACTCTATTTTAAACTAAATGATTATGGAGTGATTCCAAATCGATTAAACTTGTCCATAATACTCTTTGTGGAGTATATAAATAGATAAGTGACATATTACTATAATTTACTTCAATATGTGGCATAATGCATGGGAAAATTGATGCATTTTTATCCGAGTAGTCAAGAGATACACCGCGTGATACACAATCCCAAATATGTTTATTTAGATTAACATCATCATTAATTGAATATAGTACAATTTTAGCAGCTTTTTCGATATTAGTAAATGGTTTATTACTACGTACTTTAGATGATGTCGAACTAATATAACCAAGTGACCCGGAATTTAAATTACACATATCAACTAAATTACCATGAAAGAGTGCTCGTTCCATAATATCTAGAACTGAAGTAGCTTTTTCATTCTGATTAGACGTTTGCGCATCATTAAATTGGTATACTGGAATATGTGACCAGTTATCAATCAGTCTTTGCTGATATAATTTTCGAACATTTAAACCTAAACTAATAAAATCACCAGGATTTACAGAAAAGCTACTTTGTGTACATACTTTACCATTAACTTTAACATGTCCACTTTTAATTAATGAACGCGCTTGTTTGGGTGAATTTGCCCATAATGCACGCCAAAGCACTACGTCTAACCGTCTTTCTAATAAAGCGATAAAATTATGTGCCCAAGAACCTTTGTTACTTGAAGCCAGTTTACTTAAATGAAAAATATCTTTGTATTGTAGGTTACCATACATTGTACGTAAACGACGTAAATGTTCAAAATTTTTCCCTACAAGACTTTCACGAGGCGAAGATCCTCTATTACTCATATCATTTGTCCATGCATCCATACTAGCTAACACTTCAATACGATCTGGGGACCAGGCATTATTTGGAATATGATCGATATTTAAATTTTTATTAGCTTTATGAATTGAAAAGTTAGCCAAAATGTTTAGAATATCAGTAATATGTTGGTTTGACATGAGATTATTATTTCTTAAGTAAGAATAGAGGTTTATTATGTCTCTCATATAGAGCAGACAAGTCTTTTGGTAACATGCGCTCTGTATCTATTAGACCGACACGTATCTATATACTATGACACCGCTATATATTCATGTACGTGAATTAAAATATAGATGTTTATATATTCTATTTACTTTAGTAACTTCACTAATTGTAGCTTGGGTATATAGATATACTTTAGTTCATTTATACATTTCTAACGTAACAGATACGTTATATACGATCGATGTTGGGGAAGAGATGCGAATTGGTGCTTTAATCAGTATTTATATTGCTAGTTTAGCCATCTTACCTTATACTAGTTATACATATTACTGCTATATTTGTCCTGGCATGTATAAACATGAGTATAACAATACTTTTTATAAAGTAATTTTTTTAATTTTATATACAATTACTATTTATATAATTTCTCATGTATATATTTGGCCTAATATCTATAGTATACTTATAGGTACTAATATGGGTGCTACTGCGGTGTGGGGTGTAGAAATAAACTATATGCCACGTTTATCTTCAATTACATTATGGAGTGTAATAGTACCTAGTTTATGTGTATGTTTTAGTTTAATTCCATTATTTATTATTTTAGTTGTTCCAATTAAAGTATTTAGACAATATCGTAAAGTTTGGTATATTACTTCGTTAGTATTAGCTAGTATCCTATGCCCAGCTGTACCAGTACTTCAACTATGGTGCACTTTACTGTTGTGTGGTATGTATGAAATCACACTTTTATATCTATGCATCACGTATAGACGTGTCTAGATGTATATGAAAATTTAGTCTTCATGAATACTCTATTCTATCTGTTTGCGAGTTTAATGTTAACAAGTGGCGTTATGGTTATCCAATCGCGTAACCCAGTCTATAGCGTGCTATTTTTAATTTTGGTGTTTTTCCATGGTGCTGCATTATTACTTTTACTTGGATTAGATTTCTTTGCTATGACATTTCTTGTAGTTTATGTTGGAGCAATTGCAGTTCTATTTTTATTTGTTGTTATGATGCTTAATATTAATGTTGCTGAGCTTCAAGAACGACGTTTACGATATCTTCCAATGGGTGGCGTATTAGGTTTACTATTTGTTTTAGAAGGTTTAGTTATCTTAGACGTTGACTTAGTGCCATTACTTTATTCTAGTGTAGATATGACTGATTTAGCATGGACTGATTGGACAACTACATTAGGTGAAGTAACTAATATGCATACAATTGGACGTTTATTATATACTTATTATGGTGTTTATTTTTTAGTAGCTAGTTTAATTTTACTTGTTGCTATGGTTGGGGCTATTGTATTAACACAAAATCGTCGTCGCGGAGCTCGTCGTCAAACTGTTTATCTTCAGAATACTCGAGATTTTGCTCGTACAATTCGTAAAATCTCTTAAAAAGTATATATATATCTATGGATATCGTTAACTATATTGCTGTAGCAATGTCTTTATTCTTGCTCGGTATTTGGGGGATTTTTATGAATCGTAAAAATATTCTCGTAATGCTTATGAGTATTGAATTAATGCTTTTAGCTGTTAATATGAATTTTTTAGTATTTTCAGTTTACTTAGATGATGTTCTAGGTCAAGTATTTGCTTTATTTGTATTAACTGTAGCTGCTGCGGAAAGTGCTATTGGGTTAGCTTTACTTGTTATTTATTATCGTATTCGTGGTACAATTCAGGTAGAATATATCAATCTTATTCGCGGTTAAATTAAAGTGCTTGTGGCTCAATTGGATAGAGTATCAGACTACGGATCTGAGGGCTGAGAGTTCGAATCTTTCCAGGCACGTAGCCTGCTTAACTCAATTGGCAGAGTATCAGTTTTGTAAACTGAAGGTTATCGGTTCAACTCCGATAGCAGGCTCATGATCATGAGTCAAGGAGAATAGTTTTAATGGTAGAATAATGGTCTCCAAAACCAGAGGTTAAGGGTTCGACTCCCTTTTCTCCTGACCTCATGTTCAAAGGCATGATAAATCAAAAAATAAATGTCAACTATGGCAGTATCTCTAAGTGAAATTTCAGTATTACTTGAGCAAAAGATTAGTGATTCATACAATCAAGTAGCACGTGATGAAGTAGGTCGCGTACTAAGTGTGGGTGATGGTATTGCTCGTGTATCAGGCCTGGATAATATTCAGGCTGGTGAGATGGTAGAATTTGCGAATGGCGTACGTGGTATGGCTTTAAACCTTGAAAGTGATAACGTAGGAGTTGTTCTTTTTGGATCTGATGTAGCGATCCGTGAAGGTGATGTTGTTACACGTACAGGTGCTATTGTAGATGTTCCAGTAGGACCAGGTACTTTAGGCCGTGTATTAGATGGATTAGGTAATCCTATTGATGGCCGTGGTCCATTAGAAAATGTAACACGTCGTCGTGCGGAGATGAAAGCTCCTGGTATTATTGCCCGTCAAAGTGTAAGTGAGCCGATGCAAACAGGTTTAAAGGCTGTAGATAGTCTTGTACCAATTGGTCGTGGTCAACGTGAGCTTATTATTGGTGATCGTCAAACAGGTAAAACTGCTATTGCAGTAGATGCTTTTTTAAACCAACGTGGTGTTAACCAAACAACTGATGAAAGCAAAAAATTATATTGTGTTTATGTAGCTGTAGGTCAAAAACGTTCTACAGTTGCACAGATTGTGAATACATTAACACAAGCTGGCGCTATGGAATACAGTATTGTAGTTGCTGCTACAGCTAGTGATCCAGCACCTTTACAATTCTTAGCTCCTTATTCAGGATGTGCTATGGGTGAGTATTTCCGTGACAACGGTATGCATGCTTTAATTGTATACGATGATTTAAGTAAACAATCGGTTGCATATCGTCAAATGTCACTGTTACTTCGTCGTCCACCTGGACGTGAAGCGTTCCCAGGAGATGTATTTTATCTACACTCACGTCTATTAGAACGTGCGGCTAAAATGTCATCAGAAATGGGTGGTGGTAGTTTAACAGCTCTGCCTGTGATTGAAACACAAGCTGGTGATGTATCAGCTTATATTCCAACTAATGTAATTAGTATTACAGATGGTCAAATCTTCTTAGAAACAGAACTTTTCTATAAAGGTATTCGTCCAGCTATTAACGTAGGTTTATCTGTAAGTCGTGTAGGATCAGCAGCTCAAGTGAAAGCTATGAAACAAGTTGCTGGTACAATGAAACTAGAGCTTGCTCAGTATCGTGAAGTAGCGGCGTTTGCTCAATTTGGTTCAGATCTTGATGCTTCAACACAATACTTATTAAATCGTGGTGAGCGATTAACAGAAGTATTAAAGCAAGATCAATATCAACCGATGGATTTTGCTTTACAAGTGGTAGTTTTATTTGCTGCTACTCGTGGCTATTTAGATAAAGTAGCAGTAGCTGATATTTCAAAATACGAAACAGCTGTATTACAACAAGTAGATTCATCACTTGTTGAAACTATTCGTCGTGAAAAAGTGTTATCACCAGAGACTGAAGCAAAATTAAAAGCTTTCTTTGATGACTTCACGGCTCGTTTTGCATCAGAAGCTTAATTTAATTTATCTTTAAAACATTTTTGGAGGCTGTATGAATGGTTTACTATTAACAAGTGTACTCAAAATTTTGAGTATCACCGTACCACTACTTTTAGCAGTAGCTTTTGCAACTTTGGCTGAACGTAAGGTATTAGGAGCCATGCAGCGCCGTAAAGGACCCAATGTAGTAGGTATTTTTGGGGTATTACAACCCATTGCTGATGGTCTCAAGTTACTTGTAAAGGAACCGGTATTACCAAGTAATGCTAATACTGTACTTTTTGTAGGAGCTCCAATTCTTACATTCCTTCTAAGTCAAGTTGCTTGGGCGGCAATTCCGTTTAGCCCAGGAGCTGTACTTGCAGATCTTAATGTCGGTGTTCTATATCTTTTTGCTATTTCTAGTCTTGGAGTTTATGGAATTATTATTGCCGGATGGTCAAGTAACTCTAAATATGCTTTTTTGGGAAGTCTACGATCTGCAGCTCAAATGGTTAGTTACGAGGTTTCAATTGGACTAATTTTAATCACAGTTTTACTTTGTGCTGGTACACTAAATCTAAGCGATATTGTACTATCACAACAACATGTGTGGTATGTAGTTCCTTTATACCCGTTATTAATGCTTTTTTTTATTTCATGTCTTGCGGAAACTAACCGTGCTCCGTTTGATCTCCCAGAAGCAGAAGCTGAGTTAGTAGCAGGTTATAATGTAGAATATTCAAGTATGGGTTTTGCATTATTTTTTTTAGGAGAATATGCTAACATGATTGTAATGAGCAGTTTATGTGTTATTTTCTTTTTAGGTGGTTGGTTACCGCCGCTTGATATTGCAATTTTTTATTGGATTCCAGGTAGTTTTTGGTTTGCAATTAAAGTTACAGCGATTTTATTCTTATATATTTGGGTACGTGCTTGTTATCCTCGATATAGATACGATCAACTTATGGGTTTAGGATGGAAGGTTTTTTTACCATTATCTTTAGCATGGGTAGTTTTTGTAGCAGGCGTATTATTAAGTTTTGACTGGCTCCCTTCTGGACTAGTTGTTTTATTGAATCTATATACAAAGTAAACTACTCTTGGTCACGTTTTGGGCCAAGTGTTTCCCAAGGACTTCCATATTCAAAATATCGGAATTCTTGTGCTAATTCAACTGGTTCTGAAATTACTCGCTTTTCAGCATCACAATAACGAACTTCGCTATAACCTGTAAGGGGGAAATCTTTACGAAGTGGATGACCTTGAAAACCATAGTCTGTTAAAATACGACGTAAATCAGGATGACCTTGGAAAAATACACCAAACATATCCCAAACTTCTCGTTCCCACCATCCAGCACTACTAAAAATAGGTGTTACAGAAGCTAATGGTTGTGTTTCAGAAATATCTGTTGATACACGAATACGTGATGCATATTCTACACTTAATAAATGATATACAATACGAAAACGTAAATCACGATCAGGGTAATCTACTGCTGTTACATCGATTAAACATTTAAATTGTGTTTGACTATGATCACGCAGATATGTCATAAAAGGTACAATATATTCGGGTGCTACTCGTACAGTAAGCTCACCACGGCTCCATACTGTTTCTTGAATCCATTGTGGACATTCTTGACGAAGAGTTTCTGCAAAATGTTGCATATCTATGAGAATTTTCATATTAGGAATACATACTATATGATGCGTAATGGAAACGACCGGATTTGAACCGATGACCTCATGCGTGCAAAGCATGCGTTCTACCAACTAAACTACGCTCCCTACATATATGTACGGAAGAAATGGGATTTGAACCCATGGTATACTTATGTATACGCTGATTTAGCAAACCAGTGCCTTCGACCACTCAGCCATTCTTCCGAATAACGAAATCTACGGATGGCAGGACTTGAACCCGCAAGGCCGTATAGCCCCCAGAACCTAAACCTGGTGTGTCTACCAATTCCACCACACCCGCATCCATGATGAGCTCGAGCGGACTTGAACCACTAACCTTCTCGTTGTAAGCGAGTTGCTCTACCAATTGAGCTACGTGCCCTATACAGCATGAGTCCGGATGAGAAGGGATTCGAACCCCCGATACGTATAACGTATGTCGGTTTTCAAGACCGATACCTTCGACCACTCAGACACTCATCCGACAATACTTGAATTTGAATGTCTAGAAGGGGATTTGAACCTCTGACCCAAGGATTTTCAGTCCTTTGCTCTACCACTGAGCTACCTAGACGATCCAATACAACTGGGGTGAAAGGATTCGAACCTTTGCGTGTCGGATCCAAATTCCGATGCCTTACCACTTGGCTACACCCCATACAATATATTATATAATTTATATAATATAAACACAACTAATAATTTTAAATATTAGTGAAGATTAATTGCATCATTTAAATAAATGCATAGCAGAATAGTAAACACATATGCTTGTAGACATGCTACACCAATTTCTAAACCTGTAAGTGCTAAAACAACACCAAATGGTACAACACTAGCTACTGCTAATACTCCACCAACACTTAACATTGTCCAAGCAAACCCGCTTAAAATTTTAACTAATGTATGGCCAGCCATCATATTAGCAAATAATCGAACACCTAGACTTACAGCACGGAAACTATAACTTACTAATTCTAATACTACTAATAAAGGTGCTAATGCTAATGGAGCTCCTTTTGGTAATAAAAAACTTAAAAAGTGTAAACCATGTGTTTGAAATCCGATTAAAGTTACACCAACAAATAAACTTAAAGATAATCCAAATGTAACTACCATATGACTTGTTGCTGTAAAACTATATGGAATCATACCAATTAGGTTAGTACTTAAAAGAAATAAAAATGTTGTAAAAATTAATGGAAAAAATCGTCGTCCTACAGTTCCAATTTGCTCAGATACTAGACCTACAACAAATTCGTATACCATTTCTACCAGACTTTGCCAACGGCCTGGGACAAGTCGCCCACCTTCCATAGTTACTGCATAAAGTAGTAGAGATACTAAACCAACAGCTAACAACATGTATAAACTACTGTTAGTAAATGAAAGATAGTATTGATTCCAATGTAGGGGTACAATACTAATAATTGAAAATTGTTCAAGAGGTGTATGAATCATAGAAGCTTCTATTTGTTTTTTTTTCCTAGTGTCAACGCAATAATTCCGGAATACATTGACTCTAGGGTTGTTATTGATACGTATCAGATATGCTCAAATATTCATGTCTATCATATAGAGAAACACTAGACATTCTCACTAGATTAGCGGTCTTATCTCCAGTAGCTCAGTGGCAGAGCATGTGGCTGTTAACCATATGGTCGCTGGTTCAAATCCAGCCTGGGGAGACCATATTTCAAAACATTTAATTGTATGAAGCGCGTATCTATCATGAAACAACCGTTGTTGTCTATCGTGAACGAACATGTTTCAGATTACCCGTCACCAAGTAACTTAAATTATTTTTGGAGCTTTGGTAGTATTGCGGGAATCTGTCTTGTTGTACAAATCGCTACAGGTATTTTTCTTGCTATGCACTATACACCGCATGTAGATCTCGCTTTTGCAAGCGTAGAGCATATTATGCGTGATGTTGAAGGTGGATGGTTTCTGCGATACATGCATGCCAATGGTGCAAGTATGTTCTTTATTGTTGTATATCTACATATGTTTCGTGGTCTCTACTATGGAAGTTACGCACAACCACGTGAATTATTATGGTGTGTAGGTGTAGTTATTTTATTATTAATGATTATTACAGCATTTATTGGTTATGTATTACCTTGGGGCCAAATGAGTTTCTGGGGAGCTACTGTTATTACAAGCCTTGCAAGTGCTATTCCAGTAGTAGGGGATTCTATTGTTACATGGTTATGGGGTGGTTTCTCGATTGATAATGCGACACTAAATCGTTTTTTTAGTTTACACTATTTATTACCTTTTATTATTGCTGGTGCAAGTGTTGTACATTTAGCAGCGCTACACCAATATGGATCTAATAACCCACTTGGAACTAATAGTGCTGTAGATAAAGTAGCATTATATCCTTATTTTTACGTAAAAGACTTAGTAGCATGGGTCGTATTTGCAATGTTTTTTTCTGTATTTGTATATTTTTATCCAAATACTTTAGGACATCCAGATAATTACATCCCTGCGAATCCTATGTCAACGCCAGCTCATATTGTTCCAGAATGGTACTTTTTATGGGTATATGCTATTTTACGTAGTATTCCAAATAAACTTGGAGGTGTTGCAGCTATCGCATTAGTATTTGTTTCTTTATTAGCACTACCTTTTATTAATACATCTCCAATCCGTAGTAGTAATTTTAGACCATTATATAAACGTTTATATTGGGTACTAGTTGCTGATTTAGTATTATTAAGTTGGTTAGGTCAACAACCTGTAGAAGATCCTTATATTACATTAGGTCAATTAGCAAGTGTATATTTTTTTGTTTACTTTCTAGTTATTGTTCCTCTTTTAGGCCGTATCGAACAAGTGTTATTAACGCATCCAGTTCGTCAAACATCTGTAGCTTAATATTTAATAATATTAAGTTTGAGGACATAGCTTAGTTGGTCAGAGTATTGGCCTGTCACGCCAAAGGTCGCGGGTTCGAGCCCCGTTGTCCTCGATGGAAATACAGATTATTATGAATGAATTTCTAGGTATTTTTATTTATTTTGCAATTGCTACAGGATTAGCTGTAATTATTGCAGGTTTATCTTATGTTTTTGCAACACAACGTCCAGATGCTGAGAAAATTTCGGCATATGAGTGTGGATTTGACCCGTTTGATGATTCACGTGGTCAATTTGATGTGCAATTTTATTTAGTTGCTATTTTATTTATCATTTTTGATTTGGAAGTTACATTCTTATTTCCTTGGACTGTTGTATTAGGTGAAATTGGTGGTGTAGGTTTCACATCAATGATGGTTTTTTTAGCTGTACTTACTGTGGGATTTGTTTATGAGTGGCGAAAAGGTGCTCTAGATTGGTCTTAATTAGTTAGTTTTCCGGGTATGTAGCTCAGTTGGTAGAGCACCGGGCTTTTAACCTGATGGTCGTGGGTTCAAATCCCCCCATACCCAGAAATCAGGTATATTTTGGCGGAGAAGAGAAAATGGTTGTCTCGTCAGGCTCATAATCTGAAGATTGTAGGTTCGAGTCCTACCTCCGCTCTTATTTTTGATAAAATATAAAAATAAACTTTATATATGTCTACTTCACGTAATCAATTACCTCTTCAATGGCAACATTCACGACTAGGTATTGCTCGACGACGAGCTTGGCACCCTAGCACAAGTGAGTTAATGCATGGAGAACGTAATGGTATGATCGTATCATCACCTATTGAATATAGAAATAATCTATTACGTGCAGCACGTGTTGTAGACAATATTGTTTCTAATGGTGGACATTTATGGGTTATTAATACTTCACCTACATTAGCTCCTTTAGTATTAAGCTTATCAAATATTGCTCGTGACTCAATTAGTTATAGTAGCCACGCATGGACACCTGGTACATTAACTAATTGGTCTACAGTTTCACGTAGTGTATTGTCATATGGTATGTTTAAACAACGTTGTAGTGAATTACTACAAGAAGATTCTTTAGAATTTCCTAGGTATAAACGTGTTAAACGTCATTTTCAAGGTTTAATTTCAAAAGATGGAACTCCAGCACCACATCCGGATTTGATTATTATGTTAAATCCAGGTACAAGTCCACGTGTTATTGATGAGGCTCAAAGAATGCATATTCCTGTTATTGGATTTGTTGAATCTGATACTTCTCTAAAAGGGATTACATATCCAATTATTATCAATTTACAGAATTTACGCGATGTATACAAGACTTTAACTACTCTTTTGTCTGTAGTGCCGCGGAAATAGCTCAGCGGTAGAGCGCTGCCTTGCCAAGGCCGAGGTCGAGGGTTCGAATCCCTTTTTCCGCTGATAAAATAATATATTTATGAATACTTCTGCTTCTATTACACGTGATGCTGCTCGTCGAACTAAATACCATGATAATGAGTTAAAACGACAAGCATTATTATCTGTTTATCATGATCTTCATGTACCTGCAACAACTCGTCAACGTGCTCTGGAAGAATTACAAAACTTAGACCGTAATTCATCATTAACTCGTATTAACCGTCGATGTGTTGTAACAGGAAGGTCACATGGAGTATTACGTAGATATAAAATTTCTAGATTAGTGTTCCGTAGAGAAGCACTACAAGGACATATTCCGGGTGTATTTAAAGCAAGTTGGTAGTTTTATTAATTGTTGTTTATTTTGGTGAATATAACTTAGTCGGTTAAAGTGTCAGACTGTGACTCTGAAAACACGGGTTCAAATCCCGTTATTCGCCTAGTTGCGTTTGCGGGTATGGATTAATGGTAAATTGTCTGCCTTCCAAGCAGCTGATATGGGTTCGATTCCCATTACCCGCTTATTTTATTATATATGCTAGATATGCGATATATATCACCTCAGGGTGTAGCGCAGTCTGGTAGCGCGCCTGTTTTGGGAACAGGAGGTCGTAGGTTCGAATCCTGCTACCCTGATAGTTTTTTTATATTGTATATACATTAAATAAAAAGGTGAGTTTAATATGATAAACTTATCGATCAACTTCACCAAATACAATATCTTGTGTTCCAATCATTGTTACTACATCTGCTAACATATGTCCACGAGACATAAAGTCAAGTCCCTGTAAGTGAGCAAATCCTGGAGCTCTAATTTTGCATCGATATGGTCGATGTGTTCCATTACTTACTAAATAAACTCCAAATTCACCTTTTGGTGCTTCTACTGCAGCATAAATTTCTCCAGCAGGGACCACAATACCTTCAGTGTAGTACTTAAAGTGATGAATTAATGCCTCCATAGAATGCTTCATATCACCGCGACTTGGAGGTGAAATTTTACGATCGTCAATACGTACTGGGCCGGTTGGCATAGAATCTAAACATTGTGAAATAATACGTAAACTTTCACGCATTTCTTCAATACGGATCATATAACGATCATAACAATCTCCACGAGTACCTACAGGAATAGCAAAATCCATACGATCATATACATCATAAGGTTCTGTTTTACGTAAATCCCACGCTACGCCACTACCACGTAACATAACACCAGAAAAACCCCAATCTAATGCTTGATCTTTAGTTACACGCCCTACATCCACTAAACGTTGTTTCCAAATACGATTTCCTGTTAACATTTCTTCCATTTCATCGATTCGAGAAGCAAATTGGCTAGCAAATGTATGAATATCTTGGCTTAATCCCATTGGCATGTCTTGAGCAACACCACCTGGACGAATATAAGCAGCGTGCATTCTAGCACCGCTAACACGCTCATAAAATTCCATTAATTTCTCACGTTCTTCAAAAGCCCATAAGAAGGGTGTTAAAGCCCCTACATCCATAGCATGACATGTTAAAGCTAAAAGATGATTTAGAAGTCGTGTAAGTTCACTGTAAAGAACACGAATATATTGTGCTCGAAGTGGAACAGATACTCCCAATAAACGCTCAACCGCCAGGGAGTAACCATGCTCTTGACACATCATAGATACATAGTCAAGGCGATCAAAATACGGTAATGCTTGTAGATAATTTTTATACTCTACTAACTTTTCCGTACCTCGATGTAACAAACCAATATGAGGGTCTGCACGCTCTACAACTTCACCTTGCATTTCTAATACTAAACGTAAAACACCATGCGCTGCAGGGTGTTGAGGGCCGAAATTTAAAGTAAAGTGTTTAACACGCTGGGGTGTAAGCGCTTGTTCAATAGCCATGTCATACTTATGTTTTCATGTAATTACTTATTAGGCACCGCCCCAATAGTAAATACATACAAATAGAAATAACCATACAACATCAACCATATGCCAATACCACGCAGCTGATTCAAAACCAACATGGTGTCCACCTGTATAGTGTCCTTTTGCTAGTCGATATGTACATACTGTTAAAAATAATGTTCCAACAATAACGTGAAAACCGTGAAATCCTGTAGCTAAATAAAATGTTGAACCATAAACGCCATCACTAATAGTAAATGGTGCTTCAAAATACTCATATGCTTGGAATCCTGTAAAAATAGCAGCTAATACTACAGTATATACTAATGCTGTTACACCTTCACGTTGTTTACCCGCTAAAATAGCATGGTGAGCCCAAGTAACACTAGCTCCACTTGTTAATAATAACATTGTATTGAGTAAAGGAATATCCCAAGGATTCATCGCTTCAATACCCTTTGGTGGCCATACACAACCAATGTCTACAGTGGGTGATAAACTAGAGTGAAAAAATGCCCAAAAAAAAGCTACAAAAAACATAATTTCAGATACAATAAATAAGATCATACCATAACGTAGACCTGTTTGTACCTGTTTAGTATGGAGACCTTGAAATGTACCTTCACGAATTACATCTCTCCACCATACTACCATAGAGTATAGTACCATAGAAAATCCCATTGATAGTACTAAACCACCGTGTTCATAACCATGCATATACATTACACCACCACAGACCATAAATAATGCTGCCCAACTAGCGAATAAAGGCCATGGGCTTGGGTCTACCAAATGAAATGGATGTTTTGCTGACATACTTGCCCTTTGTTTTTATAGATTTAATACATTTTTGGTGTATTAAATGAATTGATTAGATATCTTCAATGCGTTCTGCTACCCAATCCACATAATTTTCTAAAGGTACTGCCTCTACTACGATCGGCATAAAACCGTGATTTACACCACAAAGTTCACTACATTGACCATAGAAAACACCTTCACGTGCAATATATAAAGGTACTTGATTTAAACGTCCAGGTACAGCGTCACATTTTACACCTAAGCTTGGTACAGCCCAACTATGTAATACGTCTGCTGCAGTAATTACAACACGAATATGCGTATTTACAGGTAATACAACACGATTATCTACTTCTAATAACCTAAGTTGACCTAATTCTAATTCATCATCTGGAATCATATAGCTATCAAATTGAATACTCCCTTCATCAGACTGAGCATAGTCACTATATTCGTATGTCCAGTACCATTGGTGTCCAATAGCTTTAATTGTTACGGCAGGGTCAACTACCTCATCTAAACTATATAGTAAAGCAAAACTTGGTACAGCAATAGCGATTAAAATTAAACTTGGTGTAACAGTCCAGATAATTTCAATAGCTGTACCATGTAAAATCTTTTGTGGTAATGGATTGTTCGATGCACGAAAATGTGATAATGTACGACCTAAAATCCATGTTACAAAAACAGCTACAGCAATAATAAAAACCATTAGATCATGGTGTAAATCCATAATACCTTGTGCAATCGGAGTAGCAGGGTCTTGGAAGCCCATTTGCCATGGTTCCGGAGCGTCCATGCGTGCTTTTGATACTGGTGCACTCATTAATGATGCGAGTACCAGTAAATTAAAGTATAGAGCCATAATAAATTGATATTTTCTTGAAAATTTAAAATATATCAAATACTTGTAAAAAATATTTATACAAGTATAATCTAGAGAACATCTGAGCAAGAAGGGACTTGAACCCCCGACATCACGCTTATCAAGCGTGTACTCTAACCTACTGAGTTACTTGCTCAACATTCGTATTGACATATATTAGGATATATGGAGCTCTCTATATAACATACATATCTCTGTGTATTTTATATAGATATGCTGTACCTTATCTCTATCTAGTATATAGGTGCACAGGGAGAGTGGCTGAGTGGCTAAAGGCGACGGACTGTAACTCCGTTGACATTGGTCTACGCAGGTTCGAATCCTGCCTCTCCCAGAATTTCATAAAATATGAAATGTGAAAATCTCTATATTCATGCCACAACTAGATCATGTGACCTATCTTTCACAATATTTCTGGCTAATTGTATTTTATTTTGCCCTATATTATGGCGCGACTAAATACTTTTTACCTCGATTAAGTCGTATTATGGCACTTCGTCAAGAACGTATGGGTGGTGACACTAGCCATAATACAGAGTTAACACAAGAAACACAACATGTACACAATAGTGTATCTGGGGTATTCTCACAAGCAAATCAAGAAGCACGTCAAGCTTCAAATACTGCACAAGCTAATGCAACCGCATGGGCATCAACTACTCATAGTAATATTATGAAGAGTAATTATGCTGAGGCTGATTCACATTATGTTCGTAGCATGGCACAAGAATTAGTAAGTCAAGAATGCGCTTACTATCATGCTGTAGCTCAAGCACCATTAGCATTACGTATTAAAGCAATGCTAAATACTCTATCACAGAAATAAATATTTATTTTATGTTTAGCAATAACAAAGTTCGTATGTATGTCGCTGCTTTCCTTTTATGGTGTGTATTAAGTAGCAAACATATTTTAATTTATAACGAAGAAACATTAGTTGCTCTAAGTTTCTTTTTATTTGTATATTTAACTTATAAATATGCTGGTGATAGCATTGGTGCAAGTATGGATAGTCGTGGGCAAGAGATTGCTGCAGAATTAGAGCAATTTTTAGTAGCGCGTGAAGAAGCATTACTTAACTTGTCTGAAGCACATAAAGCAACATCAAATTTAAACACTCATGTTTCAAGTTTGGCTGCTGGTGTTACACAAGCCATGACAAACTATGCAAATAGTTGTTCAAGTATGGTGCATCGTGATATTGTACGTAGTATCGATAATCGATGTGCTTATTTATCAACTATTAGCGCTAATACTAACGCACGTATGCTAGATAAGTTAGCAGCTGGTTTACCAGCATTAGTAATGTTAGAGCATGGTCAAGATGCATCAGGTGTATCTTCAAATACTCTTAAACAAGCATTAGCTGCATTAGAAGCTTAGTTTTACACAATATATAGTATGTATACTATCCAATGTGTATACGCTCACTTGGTGGAAATGGTATACACGACAGACTTAAAATCTGTTCCTTCTGGGATACCGGTTCAAGTCCGGTAGTGAGCATATCCCAGTGCGGCACTCTTAGCTCAGATGGCTAGAGCACCAACCTTCTAAGTTGAGGGTCGCAGGTTCAACTCCTGCAGAGTGCGTATTGATATATATAATATATCATAACGGTTGTGAGAAAACCATAATAATAATGTATCTACTGATTATTAGTCTTCCTTTACTTGGTAGTGTAACCGCAGGCTTTGGTGGACGATATTTAGGTGCTCGTGGAGCTGCAGTAATTACTACATGTTCTGTAGCTTTAACAGCTTTTTTGAGTATTTTAGCGTTCTACGAAGTTGCGATTTCAGGAAGTCCTTGTAGTGTTGCTTTAAGCCCATGGTTTGTTTCTGAAATGTTTCAAGCAAAATGGGGTTTTTATTTTGACACCCTTACAGTAATTATGTTAGTAGTAATTACGTTTGTAAGTAGTTTAGTACACCTATACTCAATCGGCTATATGAGTGCAGATCCCCATTTGCCTCGCTTTATGAGTTATTTATCTATTTTTACGTTTTTTATGATTATGTTGGTAACAGCTGATAATTTTGTTCAATTATTTTTCGGCTGGGAAGGCGTAGGTTTAGCTAGTTATTTATTAATTAATTTCTGGTTTACACGTGTAGCTGCTAATAAAGCTAGTATTAAAGCTATGGTTATGAATCGTGTTGGTGATGTCGGTCTTGCTTTAGGTACATTTGCAATTTATTTACAATATCAAAGCGTAGATTTTGCAACTGTATTCGCTTGTGCTCCACACGTACAACATGAAGTATTTATGATGTGGGGTGTTCCTTTATCATGGGGAGATCTTGCTTGTATCTTATTATTTATTGGAGCTATGGGTAAATCTGCTCAAATGGGATTACATACATGGCTTCCTGATGCTATGGAAGGTCCTACTCCTGTATCTGCTTTAATTCATGCTGCTACAATGGTAACTGCTGGGGTTTTTCTTTTAGCACGTCTAAGTCCGTTGTACGAAGCTTCACCAACAGCATTAGCTGTAGTAACTGTTATTGGTGCAATGACATGTATTTTTGCAGCAACAACTGGCGCATTTCAACACGATATGAAGCGTGTTATTGCCTATTCTACTGCTAGTCAATTGGGTTATATGATGGTTGCTTGTGGTATGTCTCAATATGCTTTAGGTGTATTTCATTTAGCAAACCATGCTTTTTTTAAAGCTTTATTATTCTTAAGTGCGGGAAGTGTTATTCATGCATTAAGTGATGAGCAGGATATGCGTCGTATGGGTGGTTTAGTTCGTCTATTACCAATGTCATATGCTATGACTATGATTGGAACACTAGCTTTAGTGGGCTGGCCATTTTTAACAGGTTTTTACAGTAAAGATGTCATTTTAGAGATTACAGGAGGCCAGTATACATCAATGGGTAATTTTGCTTGGATTATTACAAGTATTGTAGTATTTCTAACGAGTTATTATAGTTTTAGGTTGATTTTTTTAGTATTTTTAGCACCACCACGTGCTCCACGTGTGCATATGAAACATGTTCATGAATCACCTTTACCTATGGCATTGCCATTAATTATTTTAGCTATTGGTAGTATTTTTGTAGGTTATGTATCACGAGATATGTTCATTGGTTTAGGAACTGATTTTTGGGGTAATGCTATTTATACGATGCCTTATCATGATCATATGGTAGAAGCTGAATATTTACCGCAATGGATTCGTTTATTGCCTTTTATTCTAACTGTATTTGGATTAGTTTTATCTTATATTGTATGTATTGCTGCTCCAGAATGGAATGCTTCGGTATTACTAAAAAGTACTACGCGTAAAATTATGCGATTCTGTAACCGTCGTTGGTTTGTTGATGTAGTTTATAATGCGTATATCGGTCGCCCAGCAATGGAGTGGGGCTATCGTACAAGTTTTCGTGCAATTGATCGAGGTATTCTTGAAATTCTTGGTCCTCAAGGATTATCACAAGCAAGTGTATCATTAGCCCAACGCTTACGTTCTTTACAATCCGGATATATGTATCACTATGCCTTAGTAATGCTTTTTGGGGTTACAGTTTTAATTGCTTTAGCTGCTGTATCTCAAGGTTATGGTATGAATCTTGACCCTCGTCTTGTGGGTGTGATTCTGGTATCAGGTTTACTTTCACCGGTATTTTAATACCCCCCACAAAAATGATGATCTGACATGTCTCTTCTTGCCCTTGTTTTGATTATGCCCGTATTAGGTGCTTTAGTATTGCCTTTAGTACCACGTGGTCAAGATATGACGTACCGGATGATTACATTATATGTAATGCTCGCTACGTTTTTAACATCATTACTACTTTGGGTAGAATTTGATGCATCAACGCCTTTATATCAATTTGTATTTGATGTATCATTAGGTACTGAAGGTAGTATGCTTTCTACCACCCATTTTAGATTTGGTATTGATGGTGTTTCACTATTTTTTATCCTTCTCACAACCCTTTTAATGCCAGTATGTTTGTTAGCAAGTTGGCATAGTGTACAATATAAAGTGCGTGAATATTGTATTGCTTTTTTACTTATTGAAGCAATGGTTATGGCTGTTTTCTCAGCTCTGGATTTATTATTATTTTACGTATTTTTTGAGAGCGTTTTATTACCCATGTTTTTAGTAATTGGTGTTTGGGGTGCTCGTGAACGTAAAATTCGTGCTGCATATCAATTCTTTTTATATACTTTGTTAGGAAGTGTATTAATGCTACTTGGTGTACTATTAATGGCTTTTCAATGTGGTAGTACAGACATTGAACTACTTACAGTTACGGAATGGAGTCATGAACGCGAACTATTATTATGGCTTGCAATGTTTGCAAGTTTTGCAGTAAAAGTGCCAATGGTCCCAGTACATATTTGGTTACCAGAAGCTCACGTGGAAGCTCCAACAGCGGGTAGTCTTGTTTTAGCTGGTGTATTACTTAAATTAGGAACATATGGTTTTTTACGTTTTTCAATTCCAATGTTCCCGTATGCTACTTTATATTTTACTCCACTTATGTTAACTATGAGTGTTGTAGCAATTGTGTATTCAAGTTTAACAACATTACGTCAAGTAGATCTTAAAAAGATTATTGCTTATTCAAGTGTTGCACACATGAACTTTGTAACATTAGGTTTGTTTAGTTTGAATACACAAGGAGTAGAAGGTGCTATTTTGTTAATGTTAAGTCATGGTGTAGTTTCACCTGCTTTATTTATGTGTGTAGGTGTATTATACGATCGCCATAAAACACGTTTATTACGTTACTATGCTGGTATGGCTCGCACAATGCCTATTTTTGCTGTACTACTTGTATTTTTTACAATGGCTAACATTAGTTTACCAGGTACAAGTAGTTTTGTTGGTGAATTTTTAGTATTTGCTGGTATTTTCCAATCATCAACATGGGCAGCATCTGTAGCAGCGACAGGTATGGTACTTGGAGCAGGTTATGGTTTATGGTTATGTAATCGTGTATTATATGGTGTTCCAAAACCACACTTCATTTCTACAACAGCTGATGTAAATAGACGTGAATTTTGGTGCTTTGTACCGTTAATTGTGGTAGTAGTATGGATGGGTATTTATCCTGAATCTTACTTATCTATGATGCATACAAGTGTAGCCAATATCTTATCTCACGGTATGTAATTAATATTTAGAAATAGCAAATACTTTTTTAGTATAGAGTTTAATTGATATTAAATTCTTAGGCTGTTTTTCAAAAAATACAAGATCCTATGTTGACACGCTGGTTATTTTCAACAAACCATAAAGATATCGGAGTTCTATACCTTTGGTTTGGTGGATTCTCTGGTGTTCTAGGTACTGTGTTTTCAATTCTTATTCGAATGGAATTAGCACAACCAGGAACACAAATTCTTGAAGGAAATTATCAAATTTATAATGTTCTAATTACAGCTCATGCTTTTTTAATGATTTTCTTTATGGTTATGCCGGTATTAATTGGAGGTTTCGGTAATTTTTTTGTACCGATTCTAATTGGTGCTCCAGATATGGCATTTCCACGACTAAATAATATTAGTTTTTGGCTTTTACCACCTAGTCTAATTCTACTTTTAAGTAGTGCATTAGTAGAAGTTGGAGCTGGTACTGGATGGACAGTATATCCTCCTTTATCAAGTATCGCAAGCCACTCAGGTGGTGCGGTAGATTTAGCTATTTTTAGTCTCCATTTATCAGGTGCTTCAAGTATTCTTGGTGCAATTAATTTCATTACAACTGTAATTAATATGCGCGCTCCAGGTATGAGTATGCACCGTTTACCTTTATTTGTATGGGCAGTTTTCATTACAGCATTCTTACTTTTATTATCACTTCCTGTATTTGCTGGAGCAATTACTATGTTATTAACAGATCGTAATTTTAATACTACGTTTTTTGATCCAGCAGGTGGTGGAGATCCAGTATTATTCCAACACTTATTTTGGTTTTTTGGTCACCCAGAGGTATATATTCTAATTTTACCAGGTTTTGGAATTATTAGTCATGTTATTTCAACATTTTCTAAAAAACCGATTTTTGGTTATTTAGGTATGGTTTATGCTATGATGAGTATTGGTATTCTAGGATTTATTGTTTGGGCACACCATATGTATACAGTAGGACTAGACATTGATACTCGTGCTTATTTTACAGCAGCTACAATGATTATTGCTGTTCCAACAGGAATTAAAATTTTTAGTTGGGTAGCAACTATGTGGGGTGGTAGTATTGAATTTAGAACACCTATGTTATTTGCAGTAGGTTTCTTATTTCTATTTACAATTGGTGGATTAACTGGTGTAATTTTAGCTAATTCTGGATTAGATATTGCATTCCATGATACTTATTACGTAGTTGCACATTTCCATTATGTGCTTTCAATGGGTGCTGTATTTAGTATGTTTGCAGCATTTTATTACTGGATTGGTAAAATTTCAGGTTATCAATACCCAGAGCATCTTGGTCAAATTCATTTCTGGTTATTTTTCTTAGGTGTTAATATCACATTCTTCCCAATGCATTTCTTAGGTTTAGCAGGTATGCCTCGTCGTATCCCTGATTATCCTGATGCTTTTGCCGGTTGGAATATGATTGCAAGTTATGGAAGTTATTTATCAGCTTTATCAGCTGTGTTTTTCTTTTATGTGGTATATGCTACACTAGTAAATGGTGAGCGTGCTGAACGTAACCCATGGGAAACACATCAAGGTGTATCTCGTACATTAGAGTGGATGTTACCATCACCACCTGCTTTCCATACTTTTGAAGAAATTCCAAGTATTAAGTCATCAGAAGCTATTGAAGCATAATTTTAAAAATTCAATTCGCTATGTTATGGGTACCTATTCCAATTCCTATTTTCGAAGTTGCAGTTTTTATGTTATCTTTAAGCACTTATGATGTTTTTACTGATGGTCCGCATGTAATTCCAGGAAGCATCCCACCTACTACAGGTATGGTTTGTTGGGGTTTAATTGTAGCTCTTCAAGTATCAAAAGTAATTGCGAAACTTTACAACTAACTTTAAATTATTTTTTTTTAGTAGTGTAATTTTTGCATTTTCTAGTATAAAGTTAATACTAGACGACACTATATGACATGAGTTTGATCCTGGCTCAGAATTAACGCTAGCGATACACCTAACACATGCAAGTTGAACGCATATATTTTTATATGAGTAGCGAACGGGTGCGTAACACGTGAGAATCTACCCATAGCTTATGGTTAAATGCCGTAGAATCTTATAGATTTAGATATATATCGGTTATGGATGAGCTTGCGGGGTATTAGGTAGTTGGTGTGGTAATGGCGCACCAAGCCCAAGATGCCTAGCCGGTTTGAGAGAACGATCGGCCACACTGGGACTGAGACACGGCCCAGACGCTTACGAGCGGCAGCAGTGGGGAATATTGGACAATGGGCGAAAGCCTGATCCAGTGATATCGCTTTGGGGATGACGGCGACATACGTTGTAAACCCAATGAAGTACGTTTAGATTATGACCGTACGTATTTTAGAAGTCCCGGCTAATCTCGTGCCAGCAGCCGCGGTAATACGAGAGGGGCAAGCGTTATTCAAAATGATTGGGCGTAAAGCGCACGTAGGTGGTGATATGTATCCATAATTATTCAGGCTACAAGTCTTGTCGATATTTATGATGTATATGTATTTCTTGAGGGTGTGAGAGGAGCATGGAATTTCCTAGGAAGCGGTAGAATGTGTTGATCTAGGAAGGAACACCAATAGCGAAAGCAGTGCTCTGGCACATTCCTGACATTGAGGTGCGAAAGCGTGGGGATCAAAAGGGATTAGATACCCCTGTAGTCCACGCTGTCAACGATGACCATTCCCTGTATTTTGAAAAATCAAAGTGTAGGTTAGCTAACGCGGTAAATGGTCCGCCTGAAGAGTACGGTCGCAAGACTAAAACTCAAAGGAATAGACGGGGGCTCACACAAGTGGTGGAACATGTGGTTTAATTCGATACTACGCGCAAAACCTTACCAGTTCTTGACATGATCCTTATGGATCACAGGTGTTGCATGGCTGTCGTCAGCTCGTGTGGTGACATGTTGGATTAATTTCCCGAACGAGCGAAACCCTGCTATATTGTAATAACTTTATGTAATTCAATATAGACCGCCAGTGATAGACTGGAGGCAGGATAGGATGACGTCAAGTCCTCATGACCCTTATGAACTGGGCTACACACGTGTTACAATGGTGTAAACAAAACGTAGCAATGATGAAAATCGGAGCCAATCGCTAAATTACACCTCAGTACGGATTGGTGTCTGCAACTCGACTCCATGAAGCCGGAATCACTAGTAATCG